>QMOE01000129.1 GCA_003648125.1 Chloroflexota bacterium | reverse complement strand
TTTTCCTCCTGAATTGGTTCGTTCATTGCTCTCGCCCGTCGCACCCATTCCCGCTCCGCTTCAAAGGTCAGCGCCGCCAGCGCCTCGTCCCAGTTGAGCCAGGCCGGCTCGAATTGTTCCTCTCCAGCACCGGGCGGACTGGCATCGTCCGCCAACGTCATCAGGAAATACCGCTCGCTGCGCACGACGTGCCGTCCATCATAGTCGAACTCGACCACCTGCGTGCCCAGGTCGGCTTCTATCGTCAAGTCGGCATAGCCGCTCTCCTCACGAACCTCACGCAGCGCGGTTTCCCGCGCCGTTTCGCCGGGGTCAACGTGTCCCTTGGGCAGCCGCACCTCCCCCTCATTGGAGGAAACAGAGCGGGAGTTGGGGCACATACGCGTCAACCCAAGGCTAGTGACCGCGGGTTGAGTAGCCGAAGGCGTATCGAAACCAAGGGGGCGGGTCTCGCCCAAGCCGCTTGGTCTCGATACGCGCCCTTTGGGCGCTACTCGACCAGCGCTTTCTGCTTGTTCAAACGTTAGGTTGGAGCGGCGCAACACCAGCACGCGGTCATCGTGCGCAACAACGCCGCCAGCGGCGGTATAGCGAACGGCCCCCTCACTCACGCCACGCTTCCTATTTGCAATGCAATTCGAGACATGCTATAATCTTTCTACGAGGTGAATATGACAACTCAAGTGATCGTGACAGCGCCGACAGGCTCAATCGCCCTGCGCCCACTGCTCGAAGCAGCAATGAGCATTCAATTGCGCGTCATCAAAACCGGGCTGCGGCGCACAGAACGCCGGTTACAGAATTTTGAGAACCAATATAACATGAGCAGTAAAGAATTTTATCAACGCCTGACCCAGGATCAGATAGAAGAAACTTTGGATACCATAGAATGGGCCGGCGAATATCACACCCTGCTACGATTGCGCCAACAACACGAGACGCTCAAGGAAGCCCGCATTGCGGATTGAAGAATACTTTGACACGCTGCGAGCAATTATTGACGAAAGCCTCATCATTCAGTCAGCCAGAGTGACCTACGACAAACGCAGTTCACACATTGGTTTTGTTCGGGGTGCTCTCTACTTATTGGACGGGTCTCAACTGCACTTTCGCGAGTTCATAGACACCAATGCTGGTATTGAGCGATATATGTACGCCTATCAGTACCAACAAGAAGATGGGAAATTTGTTTTTCGCTACGACAACACTGATCACCACCGCTCCCTGAACCTAGCCACGCATCCCCACCATAAGCACGCTGGCGCCGAAAATCACGTCGTCAATTCCCCCGCTCCTACCCTGGCCCAGATGTTGATCGAGATCGAAAACCTCCTTGACCTGGGAAGCAACTAGCCTCAAACGTCGCTCCACACACTCACAATCCCAGTAAATTGTCCAGTCCCTCTCTGACCTCATTCAGCGATGGCAAGACCCGCTCAGCGCCGGGAAACTCGATCGCAGCCGTCCACTGGCTCGGCACGGCCAGGCAGGTCATCCCGGCAGCGACAGCCGCCTCGACCCCCAGCGGCGCATCCTCCAAAGCCAGACAGCGATTCGGCAGCACACCCAGCCGCTCCGCCGCCAGCAGGTAGATGTCGGGCGCAGGCTTGCCGCGTTCCACCTCATCCCCGGCAGCGACGGCCCGGAAGCGGACGTCCAACCCCAGCGTCTGCAACGCCAAATTAACATAGCGGCGGTGTCCGGAGGTGGCGACGCCCAGCGGCAGCCCGCGGGCGACCAGCTCATCCAGCAGGGAGTAGAGACCGGGGCGGGGTCGCAGGCGAGTCGGGACTGCTTGCAGAAACAGCTCGTCCCGCTCGGCCATCGCCTGCTCCGGGGAAATGGGGAGCACGAACCGCTCACAGAATATACGGGCGGAATCGGCTACTCGCATACCCTGCACATCGCGGAAAATCTGATCGTCCAATTCGCGCCCGTAGCGGGCCAGCGTCTGGCCCCAGGCCCACTTGGCCAGCGGTTCGCTATCGGCCATCAGGCCGTCCAGGTCCAAGATGACTGCGAGAAATTGCTGGCCCATTTATGGCTCCAACGAACTAAAATAATCTCGCACGTACTGTTTCATTCCCAGGGGAATATAGCTCCCCTCCAGAGCTGCGCCGGCCTGGTCGGCGTACTCGGCATAGACCTCGCGATAGGGCACGGCCGCCCCACCGCCCTGCGGGGCCGGAAGCGGCACATCCCCGCCCTGGATTCCCTCGTCTCCCTCGCGGCCCACGTTCACGCCGGCCCCCTCCTCGTCCAGGCGACCGGGTACGTAGACCTCGGCGTAGGGCGCGCCGGTACCAGAGTCTTCGCTGTGACCGGGCTGCTGCTGTTGACCGTCGCCCGCCTGCTGTCCTTGCCCCGCCCCTTGGGCCGCCTCTCCACCCGCGCCGCTCTGACCGAGCGGCTGTCCGGTGCGCGGTCAGGTAGAGCCGGCCTGGGCGATCTGCTCGCGCCCCTCCTGCAACTCTGTCAGCGCAGATTCGACCGCTTCCTGGCGCTCCACCCGCTCGCCCGCCTCCCCCATCTGTTGCGCCGCCTGGCCGATAGCTTCACGCGCCTCGGCAATGTCGCCGCGCTCGATGGCCTCGGCCGCCTGGGCCAACTGCTGCGCCAGAGCGGGGTCGCTTTCGGCCAATGCCTTCGCCGCTTGCGCCAACTCCTGGGCCAGTTCGAGTTCCTCCTCGCGGGTCAGCGATTCCCCTCTGCTGCCGCTAAAGGAAGCCAACTCGCGGGCCGCTTTTTGATAGTCACCCTCGGCCAACGCCTCGGCGATATCCTGGGTGAGTTTGGAGTCGGACATCTCGCCAGCAGCGCGCTCCAGCCCCTCCCGCGCGGTCGCGGCGCCCGGATCCTGCAACTCGGCCAGCGACCGCTCCGCTTCCGAAAGGGCCGCTACCGCCTCCTCCGGCGTGGCCCGGCCCTCGTCGAGGGCAGCGATGGCCTCCTCCAGCGACTGCAAGAGCAGTTCCCGCTCGGCCTCGGTCAATCCCTCGGCATCGGAGACTTGCTCCCGCGCGGCCTCCAAATCCTCAATCTGCTCCTCAATAGCCTCGCGGACGGCAGCCTGCTGCAAGAGCACGTCCTCCTGGGGATTCGGCAGCCAGAGCGAGAGGGCCAGCGCGGCCGCCAAGGCGCAAAAAGCGAGCAGCGCCCGACGAGAGGCTCGCAGCGGCAGCATCGCGCCGGGGTCAACGCGGGCAGCGATGTCCAGGGTGTCGGTCAACTGCGCCTGGGCCATCGCGGGCGTGGCCCGCAGCCGGTCCGCGCCAATCTCGACCGCCGTCGTCAGTCGCTCGGCCAGCCCAAAGCGACGATCAAAGATACGCGCCAGTCGCAACGAGGAGCGCGGCCACAGCCAGGCGGCCGTCAGCCCCATCATCACGCCGGCGAGCGCGAATGAGCCAGTTAGCGCGGCCAGCCAGCGGGCCATCAACAGCGGCCACAGCCGCGCCGCCAGCGCCAGCATCAATCCCAGGCCCAACCCAACCGTCCCACCCCACGGCCCCCAGGTCAGGCTCTCGACCAACCGCAGCCGCAATCCCCAGCGGCGCAGGTAGACTCCGAGTTTTGTCATTACCGCCGCTCCTGCTGGCGCACCCGCAGCATGGTTATCAGCAGCAAGATCGCCGCCATGACCAGGTAGATCACCGCATAGATGATCCAGAAAGAAGGAATCGGGATACGATGGATGGAATCTATATCGTACCAAAAGTACAAGATAGAATTCTCTTGCTCCAACATAATCTCGGTCCCCACAGCCGCCGAGACAGGGCTCAGGCCAACGATGAAAAAGGCCAGGTACATCAAACCTGCCTCCACGATCCAAACAGGCGGGTCAAAGTCGTACATAAACGAGTCCAGCAGAGCCAGCGAGATCAACATCAACACGGGCAATCCAACCGTCAACATCAGGGCGACGATGTAGGACAACACAGTGGCAGAAAGAGTGGCGCGCAGGAAGGAAGAGAACAAGAGACCAATGACGGCAAAGGTCAACGCGGTCACCATCAAAATGAGCAGAGCAACCGCCAGTTCCTTCGCCACCACGCCCCCCAGGACAAATGCCAGACCCTCCAGCGGCACCGCCGCTAAGACAAGCAAGAGCATATACGTCAGCGCAGAGGAAAGTTTGCCAAAGACCAACTTGCGGGCGGAAAGGAGCGTCGTGCGCAGCAACTCGTAGGTCTTGCGCTCCCGCTCGCCGCTGATGGCCCCGGCGGTGAAGGCCGGTGTGATGAACGTAACCATAAATATCTCGATGATGACGACGCTGGAGAAAATGATCTTGCCGAGGTTCGCCATATCTGACCCGCTGCCCGGCCTGTGAGTGGTTGTCACGTAGGTGTAGTAGATGAGCGAGGTAAAGCAAGTCAACAACAACAGGTAGATGGTCAACACAACGAACGCCCGCGCGCCGCGCATGCGTCCCCGCAGTTCTTTGACCAAGAGCGGGTTCGATTCGCGGCGCAGCCAACGGCGTTGTTTGACCGGTACAGGTTTTTCTCCCACCATCAGCCTCCTACGTTCGCTTCAACCACCAAATAGCCGCCCACACCAGCAACACGGTCCCGGTGATCTCGAGCAGCACGGTCGCCAGCGGGATTAGCCCCGCCATCAATTCCGTTAACCCAATCTGACCATCCAGTTGCTGCATTGGATTTATCATAGCAGGTATCACCAACACGGACATTAAAAGCATCTCCAGTGACCACAGCCCCACCCGCGTCACGATGACTGCGCCATAAGTAACGGCCACGGCCACGCTCGACGCGCGCGCCAGCACCGAGACGAACAACCCTATCGCCGCGTTGAGCACCAGATCGCCCCACGGCTTGAGCCAGCCCGCCACAGTCGCCAGCAACAGCCACAGCCACGGCTGCTTGGCCCCCAGCGCAACCATCCCAATGGTGGAGGAATAGCCGCCCAACAAGCTCGTCCCGACCAACTGGAACGGCGTCAGCAACGCCAGCGCCAGGATGCCGGGCCACAGCCGCGCCAGGCATCCACCCAGCTTGCCCAGCACAATGGAACGCTCGGTCAGCAGCGTCGTCCGCAGCAGGTCGAGCGTACCCAACTCCCGCTCGCGGGCAATCGTCGCGGATGTGAGCGCGGGTGCGATCCAGGGCAGGGCCACGGAAAGTAACGTCGTCGCCGTGCCGACAAGGCAAATCACCGGCACGCCTGTGACGAGGGCCGCCATCTGAATTCCCCCAGGTTCCAGAAACCGCACCGGCACAGAAAGATTGCTCAGCCCGGCGCTCAAGGCCACGATCGCCCCGCAGCCCAGCGTAGCGCCCAGCACCACCGGGTAGAACAGGAAAAAGCGACGTCCCGGCCACCAGCGCACGCGGCGGATGCGGCGCAGTTCCAGCCGAAGCATGGGGTGATCGAGTGTGGATTGCCAGCGGGCTCTCACCTACTTCCTCTCAGGACACAACCCCCTTCGTCAGCCGCATAAACACGTCCTCCAGATCGCCGGTCTCCTCGCGGAACAAGAGCACCGGAAAGCCCGCGCCCACCATCTGGCTCAAAAGCCGCGCCAGCGATTCGTCGTCGCCGGCGAACGTGATCTGCAAATCACCCCCGCCGTTATCCACCACCGGCTCGATCTGCATCACGTCGGGCCAGGTCGCCAGCCAGGCCTGCGCCTCATCTACCCGCTCCAGCAACCCGATCTTGACGACGCGCTGGGCACGGACAAGCTGCCGCATCTCATCCAGCGTGCCCAGCGCCACCAACTCCCCCGCCTCGATGATGCCAACGTGGGTGCAGATCTCGCCAATCTCGGAGAGGATGTGCGAGGAGACGAATATGGTCTTGCCCATGGCCTGCAACTCGCGCAAAAGCTCGCGGATCTCGACCCGCGCTCTGGGGTCCAGGCCAGAGGCCGGCTCGTCGAGGATCAACACCTGCGGATCATGAGCCAGCGACCGGGCCAGGCAGAGCCGCTGCTTCATTCCCCGTGAGAGCGCGTCCACGTAATCGTCGCGCCGGTGAGCCAGGTCTACCAACTCTAGCAGGTCGCCTATCAGCCGGCGGCGTGTCTCGACGGGGATCTCGTAGCAGGCAGCGAAGAAATCCAGATACTCCCAAACCTTCATGTCGCCATAGACGCCAAAGAAATCGGGCATATAACCGATGGCCCGCCGCACATCCCGTCGCTCCTTGAACACCGAGTGCCCCGCGACCCACGCCTCCCCAGCCGTCGGGCGCAGGAGTGTCGCCAGGATACGCATCGTCGTCGTCTTGCCCGCCCCGTTCGGCCCGACAAAGCCAAAGATGGCCCCCTCTTCGACCGTTAGGTCCAGCCCCTTTAGCGCTGTCAGCCGACCGTACCGCTTGGTCAGTCCTTTTACTTTGATAATCGTCGCCATCAACGCTGCCCCTTGATCGTGATCGTCAAGTCATCCACGCTGGCCGGCCAATCCGGCTGCGCCGTCAACCGCAAGCGCACCTGGCCCGGCGAGAGGACGTAAGCCCCGGCGTTGGGGATCGAGTGTTGTCCCCAACCGAGGTCAAGCTCGTCCCACTCCCCGCTCTCCCAATTCCACAGCGCGACCGCCGGGGGATGGGAAGGGTCATCGCTGGTTTGCATATCCACCACCAATTTGTCCACCTGGCTCACCATCACCCCCGGCCACACAGTAAAGCTGAACTCAACCTTCGCTCCAGAATCAACGTAGCAACCCTGAGGCCACAGGTCCACGTAGCCCGTACTGTTCTCCATCTGGCGCGTGATGAGGTCCGGCTTGATGGTGATCTGCCCCT
>QMOE01000128.1 GCA_003648125.1 Chloroflexota bacterium | reverse complement strand
TCAGTACAAGGGTTTCGATACGCCTTCGGCTACTCAACCAGCGGTCGCTAGCCTTAGGTTGACGCGCATGGGTAAGAAACCCGCCCTACAGATTCGCGCCCCGGATTATTGAGATGATACGCGTACATTATGTTGCGTAAAACGGGCTGCGCGATATGGAAATCGCGGCTACATCTGAACATTTTCCCCATAACGGGAATTGCTGCTGTTACACAGAGATTCACGGAGGATTCACAGAGATGCTTGTCTGCCCTGTCTGCCGACAAGCATCTCTGTGTCTTCTCTGCGCTCTCTGTGTAACTAATTTTGGCCTCTTTGAAAAAAGTGTCCGGTAGTGAAGCCACGAATTCCATTCGCGCGATTGGGAAATCGCGGCTACTGAACCATCTCCGTATAAACTACTGAGGTAATTCCCCACAAAATCCGAGATTTCTACCCTTCACAATCACCCCCTTGATCAAGTATACTATTGGCAGTTGGAAGGTGAATATGATGATACCTATCTCTGTCATGCTCGTAGACGATAATCCCACTTTCCTGCGTGTCGCAGCCCAGTTCTTGGAGGCACACGAGGATATGACCGTCGTTGGCACGGCCAGCGGGGGCGAGCAAGCCCTGACGCAAGCTGAGGCCCTGCGGCCTCAGATCATCCTGATCGATTTGGCAATGCCCGATCTACCTGGATTAAAGGTCATTCCCCGCCTGCGAGAGATGCTGCCCGATGTAGGCATCGTCGCTCTGACCGTCATGAACACCAAGAGCTTTCAGGCAGCCGCGCTGAAAGCCGGCGCGAACGCCTTTATCCCCAAAGCGGCTATGCGCACCGAACTATTGCCGGTCATCCGGCAGATCGCGCAAGCCAACGGAAAAGTGGACGCAGAAGCAGCGTTGGACTTTCCAGGCCATCGCATGACCCTCCAGCGCATCCTAGTTATGGAAGACAACCGCCACCTGCGCCGTCTCTACAGCAAGGCCTTGAGCGCAGCGGGTTATGACGTTCATCCCGCCAAGACGCTCCAAGAAGCCCGCGACCTCCTGGCCCAGATGCGCTTTGACCTCTTGATCTGTGATATTTTTATGGGCAGCGAGCGCGGCACCGACCTGCTGGATGAATACGCCGATACGCTCTTTACCAGCGGCGCGCAAGTCGTCATGGTGTCGGGCCAGTCCCAGTACCGCAGCGTGTGCCAAGAGATGGGAGCGGACTTTTTCCTGGAAAAACCAATCGCCATCAGCACGCTCGTGGCATTGGCAGACCGGTTGACGGCGCGGGAAAATTTCACCGGCTAATGGATACGGGACGAATATCTTTTGTAACTGCTCAGCCAGGCAGTCATTACACAGAGTCACACAGAAAAGACACGGAGAATCACAGAGAGATAGAAGGTATCTTCTCAAAAAGTTGGGGCATTTGTAGGCCGGATTGGTAATCCGGCTGGTCGGAATACCATTCCGACCTACATTCCCCCGGATTATTGAGATGATACGATAGAAGGATATGTGCTTATATCCGCCCAGAGGCGGGCAAACACTGTATTCTGTGCTAAAAACTGGTACGACAAACAAACTTTCTTCTTTCTCCTCCGTGAAACTCGGTGCATCTCTGTGTTCCTGGTTATACCTGGTTTCTTTTCCCGAATCACGAACAAGCCAAATTTATCCAAGCGCATCATTCTAACAACAGGAGGCAAGCAATGACTATAAAATGGAAGAAGGAATTGGTCTCGGCAAGCGTGCTACTGCTGGTTTTGCTGGTCGGCGGAGCGTTCACCGCTTGCACAACACCCGCACCGGAACCTGACCAGGTCTCGGTGCGGCTCAAGTGGCTGCACCAGACGCAGTTTGCCGGCATCTACGTGGCCGAGAAGGAGGGCTACTATGCGGCAGAAAATCTGGCCGTCACGATAGAGCCGGTAGATTTGGACCGGCAGATCACGACCGAGTACGTCCTGTCCGGCGAAGATGACATCGCCATTGGCTCAGGCGAGGAAATGATCATCGCCCGTAGCGAGGGGCAACACGTGCGCGCCATCGCCGTGATATTCCGCCTCAATCCCCTGGTCTATATCGCCCCCGCAGAGGCCGGCGTCCATACCCCAGCCGACCTGGTGGGTAAGACCGTGGCGCTCTCGCCCGGTCAGGGCACCTATCTCTACGAGGCCATGATGGCTCAGGCTGGCGTGGACCGCAGCCAGGTAAACGAGATAGACACAACCGCCTGGGACATTTACGAGTGCTGGAAAACGGCCGACGTATGCGCCCAGTACGCCACCAACGGTCTGGCCCGCGCCCAGTACGATGGCGTGGAAGCGACCGCACTCTGGCCCATTGATTACGGTGTGCCGTTTTACGCCGACGTCATCTTTACCAGCGACGAGTTCATTGAGGAACACCCAGACGTGGTCGAGCGCTTTGTCCGCGCCACGCTCAAGGGATGGCAGAAAGCAATCGAGGATCCCGAGCTGGCGACCGACGACACGTTAGCCTTCGACGACAGCCTCGACCGGGACTTTCAATTAGCGGCGATGAAGATGAGCATCCCCCTCATTGACACTGGCGAGGACACCATCGGCTGGATGAAACCGGCAATCTGGCAAACGATGCACGACATCCTGCTCGAACAGGGCTTGATCACCGCGCCAGTTGATTTGACGACCGTTTACACCAACGAGTTCGTGGAAAAAGCAAAGTAACACGAACACAGCGTGGAAACTTTTGAAATACTCTACAAGATGACGCCCTCGCCAAGTGGAGGAATCTATGGCCAAAGACACAACGAAAGCGCAGATAACTGCCTCGGCCAAACAACGTAACGTCAAGCGCTTTGAGCGCTTGACACTGACGCTGGTCGCCGGCGCTATGGCCTACATTGGCTTCTACGTGTTGCTATACATACAAACTGGGGCCTGGCAACTCTTGATCCAGGTGGGGACCATCCTGGTGGGCCTGGGGTGTGCGGCTGTAGCCTATACCCTGGCCCGGCGGGCAAAGTTAGACGCCGCCGGGTACTGGGTACTCGTTGGTCTGACGATTGCCTACAGTAGCGGCGAGCTATTCTTTAGCGGTGCGACTTTGTATCTCGTTGTGGGCGGCGTTTTGTTGATCTTGCTCGCGGGCAGCCTGGTTCTGCCCCGCAAATGGCTCGTCTGGCTGATCACCGCCAGCCTGTTTGGTATCTTTGTCTGGCTGGTCAACCTGTTCGAACCACTGTCTCGCTACGACATCGCTCAATCCCCACTGTTAAATATTATCATGCCAGGTATAACAGGGCTGTTGGTATTGCTCACATTCTGGCAAATCACCCGTGCCTTTACCATTGGCAATATCCGCACCCGCCTGCTCATCGCTTTCGTCTCGCTGGTACTACTGACGGCGGTTATCACCAGCGTTAGTTCGACGGCGACCAGTTTCCGGGGCGGACGGGATCAGATCATCGCCCAACTCGAATCGGTGGCGACGCTCAAAGAATCCGAGATCAATACCTGGTTAGATTCCCTGCGAGCCGAACTAAACGCAGTGCTAATCGGAGCGGATGCAATGCGGCGCGCAAAGGTGCTGTTGCTGGAAGAATCACCAGACCCGGCGAGCTACCAGGATGCCTACAGCAAGCTGCAAGGTCGTTTTCAGCAGTCAGTCGAGACGGCGGGACTGTACGAGGAACTGTTCCTGATGGACCTCCAGGGGCAGGTCATCCTGTCCACCGACGCCGTGCAAGAGGGCAAAATCCATGCCTCCGATACCTACTTCCAACACGGGTTAAAGGGTCCCTACGTGCAACCGCCGCTCTATTCTCCCTCCCTGGGCCGCATATCGGTCATCGTCGCCCGCCCCGTGACGGACGAACGGGGCCAGGTATTGGGCGTCATGGCCGGCCGTGCCAGTATGGACAAATTGAACGCGGTGATGAACGAACGTGCCGGCCTGGGCGAAACAGGCGAGACCTACTTGGTCGGCGCGAACAAGGCTCTGCTGACCCAACTACGCTTTGCAGAGACGGGCACAAGCTATGCGCGCACCGAGGGAATCAATGCGGCCATAGATGATCACGTCAATGGCTCTGGATTGTACGACGATTACCGGGGCGCGCCCATAGTCGGAGCCTACCGCTGGCTGCCGGAACTCGATGTCGCGCTGCTGGCCGAGCAAAACCAATCCGAGGCCTTTCGAGCCATTTATCTGACGATGGGCGTCAACTTGGGCATCACGCTCTTGGCTGTAATAGTCGCCGTTGCGGTCGGTCTGTTAGTGGCTCGCAACATTTCCGATCCCCTGGCCGACTTGACCGCAATGGCTACCCAGTTCACGGCCGGCGATCTGACCGCTCGCGCTCGCGCCATCTCTCGTAATGACGAAATTGGCTTTCTGGCGACCGCTTTTAACGCTATGGCGGACAGAGTGAGCGAACTGCTGACCGGGTTGCAAGAGCGCGGCGACGAACTGGCCGTCCGCACCCGCGAGATCGAGGCCAGCCAGCGCGTCACCTTTGCCGCCAGCGAGCGCACCACCCCCGATGCGCTCCTCAACCTGGTGGTCAACCTGATCCGCGACCAGTTCCACCTCTACCACGCCCAGGTCTATATCGTGGACGAGGAAAAACAGGCCGCCGTGCTGCGCCAATCCACCGGCTATGCCGGTCGCCGGCTCCTGCAGAGAAAGCACCACATTCCGCTGAACCAACCCGCGCTTGTCACCAAAGCTATTCACGAGGGCCAACCGGTGCTGGTGGACGACGTGAACCAGGCCCAAGATTGGCTGCCCAACCCCCTGCTCCCCGATACCCGCTCCGAGCTGGTGGTACCGTTGAAAGTGGGAGCTAGTGTCGTTGGCGTGCTGGACGCGCAGGCCCGCGAGCCGGGCCGCTTTGTCCCCCACATAGTGGCCCTCTTCCAGACGATGACCGACCAGATCGCCTTCCTGTTCGAAAACAGCGAGTTAGTCGAGCGCGTCACCGACCAGAGCAAGGCATTGAGCAATTTTACCGACCAACTCCGCGCCGCCTCCGACATCGCCCGGCAGACGAGCACGATCCTCGACCCCGACCGTATGTTGCAGCAGGCGGTCGAGCTGATGCAGAACCGCTTTGGCCTCTACCACGTCCACGTCTACGTACTGGAGACCCCCCCCTCAGTCCCCCCCAATGGGGGGGAGACACAGGGGGCGCGGTTGGTCGTGCGCGCCGGCTCCGGCGAGGTGGGGCGGGTGCTGCGCGAGCGCAGGCACTCTATCCCCCTCGACCACGAGCACAGTCTGGTGGCCCGCGCCGCCCGCGACCGCAAGATCGTGCTGGTGGAGGATACCGCCCTGGAATCCGACTTTATGCCCAACCCGCTCCTGCCCCAGACCCGCTCCGAGATGGCGGCGCCGCTGGTGGTCGGCGACCGGGTGCTGGGCGTGCTCGACATGCAGGACGACCAGGCCGGCCGCTTCGCCCAGGCCGAACAGGATACCTTCAGCACGCTGGCCGGACAGATCGCCACTGCGCTGCAGAACGCCGCCTACGTCGAGGAAATCCAACAGGCCGCCCAAAAGTTGCGCGAGATGGACCGCCTCAAGTCCGAGTTTATGGCTAACATGAGCCATGAATTGCGCACCCCGCTCAATTCGATCATTGGCTACGCCGAGTTAATGCTGATAGGCGTCAGCGAGATAGACCCCGACACACTCGAAGACGTGCAGGCGATTTACAGCAACGGACGGCATCTGCTCAACCTGATCAACGACATTTTGGATATGGCTAAAATTGAGAGCGGCAGTCTGGCGCTGAATTTCGAGCAGGTGCAAATCGCGGCGCTGATTGACGAGGTCAGCGCCAAAGCGGTCGAACTGCTAGAGGGCAAGTCCATCGCATGGGGCGTCGAGATTGAGCCAGACCTACCGCCGATCCAGGCCGACCCCCTGCGAATCAGCCAAATCCTCGACAACCTGGTGACCAACGCTGAAAAGTTCACCGAGGAGGGCGCCATCACCCTGCGGGCATGGGCCGAAAATAGCTGGGTTTGCATCGAGATCAAGGACACTGGCATCGGCATCGCTGAAACCGACATGGCAAAGATATTTGATAGATTCCAGCAAGTGGATGGCTCTAGCACCCGCCGCGCCGGAGGCACCGGCCTGGGGCTGGCTATCACCCAACAACTGGTGCATCTGCACAGTGGCACGATTGAGGTAGAAAGCCAGCCTGGCGAAGGGGCCACTTTTACCGTGCGCTTGCCGGTTCAGCGCGAGGCGCAAACGGCTGGAAGTGAAAATGCAACGTAACAAAATGGTGACTCGAGTAAATGATGCTAAAAAAAAAGTTCTTGCAAGTGATCCTATTATACGAGGAGGTATGTGATGTTTAAAAAGAGACGCTATGCAAGCAGTTCAATCTTTCTAGTTTTGGCTACAAGTGTATGCATCAGTTTGAGCGTAGCCGGTTGTACTTCAGCTACGGCAATCCCTACTGCTGTCCCTACCGTCGAACCGACTGCCACGTTGCAGGCTCCTGCTCCCAGAAAAGCGGTGTTACTCTTTAGTTACGAGGCAGACTTTTGGGCCACGTTCGACGAGGATGAAGGCGTCGTCGAGGGCCTGGCCAACCTGGGCTACGTCGAGGGAGAAAACCTCGAAATCGTCCGCCTGTATATGAATACCAAGACGGTGAACAAGACCGCGGAACAGATGGAAGCCGTCACGGTCGAGATGATCGCTCAGATAGAGGATGCCAACCCCGATCTGCTCATCCTGGTAGACGACAACGCCCTGCAACACGTGGGGGCCAAACTGCTGGATAGCGACCTGCCG
>QMOE01000127.1 GCA_003648125.1 Chloroflexota bacterium | reverse complement strand
TCTGGTTGGCCTTCTTCGATGCGGAGGACAACGGCCAGCTCGACGGCTGGGATTGGTGTGTGGGGTCCGACTATATGGCGAAACACCTGGAGGTACAGCCGGCCGCTGTAGTGGTCGTGGATATGATTGGCGATGCTGACCAACAACTGTATCTGGAGCGGAACTCGGACCCAACGTTACAGAAACAGTTATGGCAGATCGCGGCCACGTTGGGGTATACAGAGACATTCATCTCCGCATATCGTTGGGCAATCCTGGATGATCACTTCCCCTTCACCCAACAGGGCATCCCGGCGGTGGACATCATTGATTTCGACTATCCGTACTGGCATACGACCCAGGATACAGCGGACAAGGTCAGCCCGGACAGCCTGGAGCGAGTGGGGCGAGTACTCGAAGTCTGGCTGGAGGAGTCCCACCAGCAGTAGAGAGTCAGCGAAGCCTTCCCCTCACTAAATGTAACTACTACTCAGGCTACTGCTGTTAGCGATTGAAATCGCCTCTGCTCACTACCCGACATCTTGACCCTCCCGCAGGTTCAGAAGCGGTTTGGGGGCATTTTGTGCCCTGATGTGGGGCTATACACGTGCAACTGACGTAGTTTCAAACCTGCGGGAGGGTCGCCGATCAATATGTCGGGTAGTGAATCGCCTCTAGGGGGCTTGCAGCCAAGTGTCCACCTGCGTGGGCGCGCCTGTCCGCGCAGGTGGACAGCCAGCTTTAGCTCCCCAGGCGCGGTTTCAACCGTCAGCCTGAGTAGTAAGTAACCACCAAATTTCATCAGACTATAACACCGCCTTTACACTCCGATTACAACTCCCTGCTATAGTAACCATAGAGGGTCAACGTGGATTCGTGGGGTAAGCCAGCCTCCTACAGGTTCATACAGGCTTGGCCGACGCAGAAACTGCGGCAAACGCAACCTGCGGGAGGCTCGTCCCTACCCCTCGAATCCGTGTAGAGCCACCATAAAACACAATAGAAGGGAGGTGCATTGGATGTTGAAAAAGCTAAGTTTGTTTTCCGGTATAGCCTTGTTGGTCCTGCTGGTCGGTGTAGTAGGTGTATCCAGCGTATTCGCGCAGGAACCCACCCCTGAACCGGGTGTTCCGCCTGCGGGGGATATGCCTGCCAGGCCTGGCGGCTTAGGACGCAGCGGCGGAAGGATGGACAGGCGAGGCTGGGGCCTGGGAAGGGATTGGACGGTGTTTGACGCAGCCGCCGAAGCCCTGGGACTGACTCCAGAGGAACTGTTCAGTGAGCTGCACGGCGGAAAAACTCTGGAAGAAGTCGCCGAAGAGCAAGGGGTGGAGATCGAAACCGTGCGAGAGGCTATGCGGGAGGCCCGCCAGGAGGCGATGCGTCAGGCGGCCGAGCAAGCTATCGAGCGGGCTGTGGAGAACGGACGTATATCCCAGGAACAAGCCGACTGGCTGTTGGAAGGCCTGGAAAACGGGTTCGTCCCTCTGGGTCTGCTGAGAGGACATATGCATCAACGGAACCCGGCCCCCAGGGCACCCGCTGAGAACAACGGCGGTATGTAGAGTAGGTCAGGTTCCAACAGGTGACGGCCATCCACAGATGGCCGTCACTTACCTTTCTCAACACCTCGCAACACATCCTCAGCCGTCAGCCATCCGCTCCCAGGGAACACTTGCGCCACCTGCGGGGCGAAGGGGCCGATGTCCGCCGACGTCAACACTGCATCGGGCGGGCCATCGGCCAACACTCGTCCACCTTCTAGCAGAACGACCCGGTCGGCGATCTGCGCAACCAGCTCGACGTCATGGGTGACCAGGAGCACGCCGCTCCCTTCTCGCTGCCAGGCTCGCAGCAGATGCCCCAATGCCCGCTTGGCCGGATAATCCAGCCCCCGTGTCGGCTCATCCAACAACAGCAGACGGGGGCGGGTGACAGTGACAGCCCCCAGCGCCACCCGTTGCCGTTGTCCAATGCTCAAGTCGCGCGGATAGGCTGTGGCCTGCACCCGCAGGCCGAGACGGTCCAACAATTCCGGGGGGGAGATTGGCGGGTTCGATGCCAGGCCATGGTTGCGCAACGTAACCCAAAGTTCGTCGGCCACGGTATCGGCAAACAGGAGCGCGTCCGGCTCCTGGGGCAAATACCCCACCCGACGACAGATTTCAGCGGTATGCCAATCATCCAACCGCTCCCCATTCAGCCAAATCCGCCCCTGACGGGCGTGTGGAGGCAACAGCCCCACGATCGCCCGCAGAAGCGTTGTCTTACCGGCCCCATTCCGTCCCATTAGCGCTACCAACTCACCGCTTCCTACGGAGAGAGAGGCCGCCCGCAAAACCGGTGTTTCCCGATAACTTACCGACAGATCCTCAACCCACAGCACCGGGGGGGTGCGGCGCGAGGGCGGTCGCGACGCATGCCGGGGGAGAGGAGAAGGTATCACCCGGCGGGCGAATCGCCGACCCTCCGCCAGGGTGAGGGGTAACGGCTCCCACCCTAACGCCTTTCCAAGGGTGACCAACGGCGGCGTCAGCTCTATGTCTACAAAGCGCAGTACGTCGCAGGGAGGGCCACTCACCACCGGCCGACCCGGCCCGGGGAGGTAGACGATCCGATCCACGTATGGCAATATCCGCTCCAGGCGATGCTCGGCCAGCAGCACCGTCAGGCCATCCTCCCGATTCAAACGCACCACAGCCTGAAGCACTTCCTGAGCAGAGTGAGGATCGAGTTGGGAGGTCGGTTCGTCCAACGCCAACACCTGGGGGCGGAGCACCAGCGCCGCGGCGATGGCCACTCGTTGGCGCTCACCGCCGGAAAGCGTCTCCAGGGGACGATCTCGTAGCGCGGATAGCCCCATCTGCGCCAATAGCGCCTCGACCCGATGGCGCATCTCTTCGGGGGGCACGGCCGCATTCTCCAATCCAAACGCGATCTCATCCTCAACCCGATCCATGACGAACTGGGCTTCCGGGTCCTGAAACACGAACCCAACGATGCGACTCAACTCTTGTGGTCCGGCCCGTAGAGGATCTGCCCCCGCTACGCGGACATGCCCCTGGATAGCGCCGCCGGTGAAATGGGGCACCAAACCGTTGAAACAGCGCAACATGGTGGATTTGCCAGACCCGGAAGGCCCCATGAAGAGTACGAACTCCCCTCGCTCGATCTCCAACGTCACATCCGCCAGCGCCGGCGCATGGGCCTCTGGGTAGGTATACGTCACATTTTCACAATAGATGAATGGTTCCATCCAAACCTTTCAAACCCCCCGTGCCCCGCCGACCAGGATGGCCGGCATCAGCAGGCCCAATAGCCCCACGCCGACCAGTGGGTGAAAAGACGGCCAACTCAAATGCGGATAGGGCGTGTAGTAGAGCGCTCCTCGGCCCAGCAGAACCACCCCCCACACCGCAACACACCCCACCATCCCCATCGTGTCCGCCATGATCCAGGGACGGGGGCGATAGACCGTGGACGAGGCCTCCTGCCCCAAAGCGATGACTACACCGGCAATGACGCCGCCGCCAACTGCCAGGGAGACCACAGCGAGCCACCTCCAGGTCGGTGAGGCGGCACGCAACGAGTAGGCGCTCCAACCGATCAACAAAGTTACCAGACCAATGACCAGCGTAACCTGTGTGCGGATGGACTGTCGCCGCTCCGATACTGCCCCATACCCCCGCGCCACCATCGCCTCTGCCAGGGACAGGGCTTGCTCCATACTCCCGACCAGCAGAGGAACAACGATGGGCAGCCAGTCCCGCCAACCCCGCACCCGATGCCCCCGTACAGCCTGCGCCTCCCGGATGCGGCGCAGGTTGCGGGTCATCTGAGGGACAAAGGTCAACGCTACACAGAGCACCACACCGGCCTCGTGGAACGCCTGAGGGGTCAGGCGAATCAGATCGCGCACCGATATGGCCCGGTTGAAGGCGGAGAAGGCGCTATAGATCGTCGTCAACACCAGCCCATTGACCACGCCGAAGAGCATCGCTTCCCCGGTCCATGGGCCACCGATCAGCGGCCAATGGCTTGGCAGGCGAAAGAAAACCACCTCCCCTATGTGGGCCGTCGCGGCATTGAAGACCGCGGCGAAGGGCAGGGCCACGGCCGCAAACCGCACAGGCGCGATGACCGCCTGGCGACCCTGGTTGGCATCGGAAGCACAGCTCCCGCCGACCACCATTGTGGACAACAGCACCAGGACGACATACAGAGGGTTGCGGGTGGAAGAAGCCACCACCAGCGCCGTCAGCACCCACGTTGCCCAGGCACGCGGATCACGCATGGGGAGACTCCACGGTGAAATGGAAGCGACGGCGGAAACGGCGCAATGAGCGGATCGTTGGCGCACCCAGGGCGGCGATCAACGCAGCGTTGCCCAAAGCGCGCATCAGGTCCCACACCAGCGACGTAGAGAGATAAAAGGCCACATACTGGCTCGCAATCTGGCTCCACTCCACGTCAGGACCACCGGGAATGGTCGGGCCGGCCGTAAAAGGCCAGAAATACAAATTGATGATTACCCCGTATAAAATTCCCCACAAGGCACCAAAGCTGCTCAGGACGACGATCTCTCCGCCCAAACGTCGGCCGGAGGGACGGCGCTGGCTCCCCATCAGACGTCCCAGCCAGCCGGCCATCATCCCTACCCAGCCGGTGGTGAACATCTGGTACGGTAGCCATGGCCCCACTCCTCCGGTGATCAGCGCGGAGACCAGGAGTGTGAACGTGCCCATCAAAAAGCCAAAGCGACTCCCAAAGACGTAGCCGACCAGAATGATGGGCGCGAAGATGGGAGAAAATCCCCCCGGCATTGGGACCGCGACCTCGATGAAACGGAGCACGCTGGCGACGGCGGTCAACACGCCCAACGTGGCTACCGTCTTGGCAGCCATCGCCTGGCCGTGCATCTCTACCAACAGGGCCGTCAGCGCCAAGAGCACCAGGGCAGTTGTCGTGACCATAGTCATCGCCCCTGTCCCCTGGCCCTGGGTAGCCCCCAAAGCTGCCGAGCGGGCCGCGGGGAAAAAGGGAGAAATGAAGGCCAGGACCCCAATGGCGGCGCTGAGGGTGTAGATCAGCCCGGAGAGGAACTTCCGAGCAGTCATGCCATTCTCACGATCTCCGTGTCAGGAGGAAGGCCAGCCACCCCACCAAACCGCCGACCATCAGGCTGAATGTGATGTACCCCACGGCAGCGGACCACGGCTTTGGCGATATTGACGATGATGTCGAGGATAGAACAGGGGTCGGCGTGTCCGGCTCCCGCTCTGTCGCCCTTGTCATCGTCATCACCATCGCCATTGCTATCGCCTCTCCGGTGGCGGTTGGCGTCGGGATCGCAACCGATTCCGAGGGAGTGGGCAGCGCAACGAGTGTTGGCGAGGACAGTGAGGGAATCACCCGGTGGACAGAAGTAGACGCGGGTGTTGGTGATGGCGTCAACAAGAAAGCCGAGGCCACTTCCCCTGCCGCCGGGGATACTGAGGGGCGTGTCGGCATCCCGGCCTGGGTGGTCGTGGGCAGAGCCGGCTGGGTCGGCGCAACAGTGGGGGACAGGGTACTGCCGGTGATGCCCAGGATCAGCGTATACGTCTGCTCTCCACCAGCTCCCACGACCCGCAAGCGATATTCCTGCGGTGCAGACGGACAGACCTGTCGGCTGCCGTTCGTGGTCACAAGCTCATCATCCAGATAGACCGCATCGGCGTAACTCGTGTCCCAGCGCACAGTGGTACACGCGCCGGCCGGGATCGGGTTGGCATCCAGGCGAAACCAGGCCGTCGGCGGGGGAGAGGTAGCCGTCGCTGCCGGCGCAGGAGTAGCTGAAGGGGACAGTGTAGGTGTAGCTGGAAGCGGCGTATCCGTCGGCGGCATCGTCGGCAGCGGCGTAGCAGTTGGTGTCGGTGCCACGGTCGGCGTATTGGTTGGCGGAGGAGCGCAAATCTGGTCAAAGGAGTAGACCGGGGGAGGCGTCCCGCTTCCCCAACTCCAGCCATCCACGTCGCCGTGGTGCAGGAAGAAATTGCTGGCACCCAGCGTAGAATACGACCAATTGCCGTCACTCAAATGCCAGTACGACCAGTAGTTGGGGATGTCGCACGTCAAGCAGCTTTCGACCGGACAGCCTGTGTTTTCGATCTGGCATACTGCGGCCCCCTGAGCATTATCGAACGCAGCCACGATGTTCAGGCCAGTGCGGGTCAGGGCATCATAACCGCTGATCTGCGGCTCGGAAAAAGTCACGCAGCGTGTCACCGATGCGCCATCCCCAAAGTGGATCACAATCCCCACCTGATTCGCTCCCTGGCCCTGGCCCTGGGCCTGAGCATGGCCTCGAAAGGGATAGACATCTCCATGGGCTAACCCGCAGATCGAGACTGTGACCAACAAAGCCAGCATCCTACGCCACACACCCGTTTTGTGCTCCACAGGTCATTCCCCTTCCCGAAAGCGTGCAACGCACTTCTTCTTGACAAAAAGGTGCGTTGCACGTCTCAAGCGCCTACGGTTGGTTGCGGACAACCAGCGGCAGATACACGTGCTGGAACTCCATCGTCACCGGTGGCAATTCCGCTGTACCACTTTGCATAGACGTCTCGTCATACTGAACGCCATCCGGGTCCTTGAAAGTGACCTGAAATTCATACAGCACCATGCGCGTCACCGGCAGAGTAGCTGTGAAGTATCCCTCCGCCACAACCCGGTTAAGCATCGTGTCAGTGATCCAATCGGCCTCGCCTACCGCCCGCCAGGCCAGCGTGGGGCTTCCATCACCATCCAGGTCGGCGCCGAAAGGCAGGATGAGGTTTATGCTGTGGCCCCACGTCGCCCGGGGCGATA
>QMOE01000126.1 GCA_003648125.1 Chloroflexota bacterium | reverse complement strand
CCCGGCTCAAAGCTCAAGCCCCCTGTGGGGGCTGTGGAAAGCCCGCGAAGCGGGGTTTGGCTATGAGCACGGCGGTTTAGCGCCGTGCGGTACGCGACGCAAATTTTAATTGCACAGGTCGAAATTTTTGCGCCGGGTAGTGGATCCTGCCTGGGAACGCGAGCATTCCCGCCCGCATGCGGCCAAGATGGCCGCGCTCCAATGATCGCGTTCCACGGCGCGCAAGAAAATGACGCGCACCAAGTCACCCAGATTGCTTGACAGGCCAGCGGGTTTCCTGTAAGATACAGTCAAGTCTGGCGGGAACCGCTTTCTTCCCTCTGCAATTCGCGGCACACTCTTCTCCATCCCGGTCTTGCCCGACGCCGATATAGTGTGAAAGAGCAAACAAGCTTGGCAAATAGACCTACTGAAACTGTCCGCACAGAGACGCTACCGGAAGGTTGCAATGGGAGGAGTTAGCCACACTGCTGGCAGATGAGATACGGGATTTGCGAGGTCAACTCACAGGCCAGACGCCGCAAGCCAAGCCCAAGCCGGATGTACACGAGGATCCCGAGTCGGCGCGCAGGTTGGATTCGCTGTTTGGGTAATTTGGTCGTAATCTAGTTGTAACCCAAACAGGGTGCAGAGCATGGTAAATTGGGGCCAGGGTGCGTTGCACCTCACCCATGGAACGCGGTCATCTTGGCCGCATGCGGGCAGGGACGCATGGTAAATTGGGGCCAGGGTGCGTTGCACCTCACTATCACTTGGAGCGAGCTATGCCTGCACACATCACCCGCCGTAAGGCGCTCAAGCTGATCGCCGCGACCACCACGGCCGCGGCGCTCTCACCCGTCTTCCACGCCCGCGCCCATTACCCAGTTCCAGCGGGGTTGACCGGCGAGCCACGCACTGACAGCGACATCTGGACCTGGATGGGCCGGGCGATCCATACCCTCGCCTTCTACGACCAACCCTCCACCTCCGCCACACGGCTGGAAGTGCGCACCCGCGACCAGACTTTTCCCATCACCCGCCAGGTACACGCCCCCTTTAGCGCCCACAACGATCTATGGTACGAGACACCCCTGGGCTACGTCCACTCCGCCTGGGTGCTCCCGGTGCGCGTCTTTCCCCCCCAGCCGTTCATCCGCGAGATTGGTGAATGGGGGTTTTGGGGCGAGGTCTCCCAGCCCTTTACCGAAGCATACGCCGAGCCGTCCCCGCAATCAAAAAAGGTATACCGTTTCTACGGCGGCACCGTCTACCACATCGTGGATGTTTTCGAGGATGAGTACGGCACCGGTTGGTACAAGGTCTTTGACGAGTTCCCGCCGACGGACCCAAGTCATCAATGGATACTGGCGCGGGACGTGCGCCGCATCCCTCGCGCCGAGATGTCTCCTATTCACCCTTTCGCCGGTGGCAAGCGCATCGAGGTAGACCTGGGCAAGCAGAGTTTGATCTGTTACGAAGGGGAGCGGATCGCGTTCATCACCCTCGTCGCCTCCGGCCTGGGGGTCTCGCAATTGGAGGACGGGACGCTGGTGGACCTGGACACGCACACGACGGAGGAGACGTGGGTGTTGCTCAAACAACCTTCGCGCCACATGTGCAACCGACCTTATCCGGGCGGCCCGCCCACATACGTCACGGTTTTCGATCTGCCGGGTATCCCCTGGAATTTGTTCTTCGATATGAGCGGCACTGCCATTCACGGCACCTATTGGCACAATGATTTCGGCGTGCGGCGCAGCCACGGCTGCCTGAACGTCTCTATCGCCGCCGCCCGCTGGATTTACCGCTGGGCCTACCCGGTGGGCGGATACAAGGACGATTTCATTCCGGGCGACTGGCGGGTCGGTACGCCAATCAGCATCGTTTGAAAGAAACCAGGGTTCTAGCCACTACGCCACCAAACGCGGGCGAGGGGCCAGGCTGCTGACAAATGCATCCAGCAGGGCCTTGAGATGAACAAAGGCCAGCCCCTTGTACTCGTCGCGAAACCCCTCTTCCTCTGGGTCATCTTCCATAATGGCTTCCACGACGTAGCGCAGAACTTGCGGCTCGGGGTAGGTTCTGATGAGGATCTGCACACTCTCGATAAAGTCGTACTCGTCGTTGGTAGCCAGCCGCTCCAAAATCTCCAGGTTCGATTCTTGTGCCTCGATCATCTTTTCAACAGTGACTTGATACAATTGTTGATCGCTGCGCTTCATGATCTGCCAGACCACCATGCCGATGTAGAAAACCAGTTCTTGTTCGTATTGGTTAAAGGGCAAATCATCCAGGTAAAGCAAATAGCCCAGCGCCGCCGGTTGCTCAGCCTGCATCTGCTCAACCAGTTCGGGAGACTGGTGGGCAGGAACCTGGCTCATATCCTGCCACGTTTGAGTGACAACCTCGGACGAGATCATTTTGCTTGTCCTCCTCTTTCTCTAGCTATTTTTCGGAAAAATTGATTTGGCGTGTTTCATCTCGGTTGGAGGTGAGCGCGGTTTCCATACCGCGCGCTATGGAAAGCGCGGCTACTCGATCCATTTGAAACACATCCAACTGATTTTCCGCCGTCACTCCTCGCCGAGCGTGAACGTCTCCCACACCTGGTGCAGGAGCGGCGACACGGTCTCCCCGCCCAGCGCCCGCACCCGCAGCACGTACAGGTGATAGTCAGACCCCTGCGCCACCAGCGCCTCGGCCGGGCCACCCTCGTCGCCGGGCCAATTCTCCTCAAAGAGAAACGCCGCCTGACCCTGCCAATCCATTTCCTCGTGACCTGATACCTGGGGCGCTGCACCCGGCTCGTAGGTTGTCTCCAGCATCACAGCCGCGTCGTCGAGTGTCATCTGCTCGACCGGCCCCGGCGCCCACCACAGCGACACCTCGCCACCGCCGTAGCGCCACACGCGAGCACCGGCCACCTGGTCTCCCTGGGATGCTATCTCCGTGAACTCTTCCGGTACGCGCATATCGACCCCGTCCGGCAGCGCACCGGTTAGATCGCGGAACGGGATGGGAGCCGGCTGGAATGTCACCCTCCGCTCCCCCTCCACCTCTAACGCGGAATGGGCATACACCACCAATTGCCAGTCACCTGCCTCCGGTTCGAGCGGCAGCCGCAGCGGCTCAGCGGCGGCGTACAGGTTTTCCCCACGCGGGGGCAGGTTAAAGAGAGAACGGTAAACCTGATCGCGCGGGGCCAGCACCAGGGCGCGGACGGTCGCGGTCACGCTGATGCCCGGCGGGGGCAACAGTTCCACCTGGATGTCCACCGGTTGCAGCGCCGAAACCTGCGCCGGCCAGTGAATGGTCAGCACTAATGGGGGGATCGGAGTGGAGGTCGGGGTTGGGGCTGGCGTGGGCGTGGGCAGCGGGGTGGACGTAGGTGTAAGGACAGGAACCGGCGACGGCACGACCGGTGCGCAGGCCGCCAATAGCACCAGAAAGACACAGACGACGAGGGCATGTCTCATCTAATCATTCCTCGTGGGGCACGACCTTGATCGTCACCCTGTCGCTCGTGTTCGCGTTGCCGGCTGCGTCCACGGCGGTGACGTAAAATGTGTGCTGCCCTATGGAGCTAATCGTCCAGTTGACGTTGAAAGGGGCGATGGTACGCACGGCAAAGGGTTGCAATCCCTCAGGCGGCGGGGTGTCCTTGCCTCCGGGGTACTCGTAGAACTCGACCCGCGCTATCGAATAGTCATTCACCTCGGCGTTGACGTTGGCCCACTCGTCGTACCCCAACTCGTATGTGGAGCCATTCTCCGGGTAAGTCAAATCGAGCGTGGGGGAGATGTTATCCACCGTCACCTGGATGGTTGCCTCGCGCAGCGCCGTCGAGTGGTCAACCACGCTGAGACGCAGGCTGTAGAGTCCGTCCAGTGCGCTGGTGTCCCAAAACTCGAGCAGGTTGTGATCTACCTGATTGCCGTGATCGGGGCCGATCTGAATCCACTCGCTGGGATTCATTCCCGCGCCAAAGACCACGCGGTAATAGGCAAAGTCGCCCCCCTTGGCGTTGCCGGTGATGGGGACGGTGTGCCCGACGTAGGAGTAGGGGCCGGGGCTGATGATGGCAACGTCGGCGTCGTTGCGCGTGGGGCCGTAGACGGTATCATACTCGGCCGGCGGAACGGGGGGCCGCCTATCCTCCGGCAGGCTGGCGATCCAATCCGCCGCCTCTGGGGGGTAGACCTCGTAGACGTGTTCGTCGCACAATTCTGGCGGCGTGTAAACCGTACACAGCTTGCCGGTCTCGCGGTTGACGCGAAAGACCTGGTGGATGTCGCACTGCTCGGTCGGCTCGGTGCCGGGGATAAAGAGTTCGTTGACCGTGGGGCAGTTGGGGCCGGGCAGTTTGCCGGAGACGGCGCAGACCGCCCGCTCGATCAACCCATCGGGCCGGGCAAAGGGGACAATTTCCTCATCTTGCAGCGCATACTCCATCACCGCATGCCAGACCGGGCTGGCCCCGCGCAGACCGGGCAAGTTCTTCATCTCGCTGTTATCGGAATTGCCCACCCACACGCCGGCGGCCAGTTGCGGCGTAAAGCCGATGGTCCAGGCATCGCGAAAGTCGTTGGTGGTGCCGGTCTTGGCAGCGGCGGGCCGGTCATTGGAAAGCTCCAGCGCGTTGTTCATGCCCATCCCGGCCCAGCGCGACTGCCGGTCGGAGAGCATACTATCCATCAAGTAAGCCAGTTGGGGAGAGAGGATATCGCGGCTCTCGGGGTGATCGTACTCATAGAGCACGTTCCCGTCGCGGTCCTCGACGCGCAGAATGGCGACCGGATTGAGTTCGCGGTAGCCGGCGCGTTGTTGGTCTTCGGGCACAGGTTCGCCGTACATGCGGCCCCCGTTGGCAAAGACGCTAAAAGCGTAAACCATATCAATCAAATGCACCTCACCGCCGCCCAGCGTCAGGCTGAGACCGTAATAATCTAACCCCCGGTCGAGCGTGTTGATGCCCATGCTGTGGGCGGTGCGGATCACATTATCCACCCCGGCCAGGTACAGCGCCTCGACGGCCGGGATGTTGTAAGAACGGGCCAGCGCCAGCCGCATGCGCTGCGGGCCGTGGTACTTGCGATCATAGTTCTCCGGCACGTAGGGGGTGCCGGTGGGCTGCTGGAAAGCGGTGCGCACGTCGAGGAACATGTGGGCGACGTTATCCCCCTGGGCGAGCAGCGTGAGGTAAGTAAAGGGTTTGAAGGACGAGCCAGGCTGGCGGAATCCATCCACGGCAACGTTAAAGTGGCCGTCTATGGACTCGTCCCAGTAGTCGAGGCTGCCGACCATGGCCAGAATCTCACCGGTGGCAGGGCGGCTGACGAGCACGGCCCCGTTGTTGACGTCGTGATCGCGCCCCACGTCGTAGGAGCGGAGCGGCGGCAGGAACTGGGCCGCCTGGCAACCGTTATCAATCGCTTCCTGGATGACTGCCGCCTCATCCTCGCCGGAGAGGCGGCGGATTTGGGTGCGGATCACACATTGAGCCTGTTCCTGCAATTCCAGGTCGAGCGTGGTATAGACCCGCAGCCCGCCCCGATATACCAGTTCCGGCCCGAACATGTTTTCCAATTGCTTGCGCACATAGACGGAAAAGTGAGGGGCCAGGATATCGTATCGCTCCGTCAGATGCGCCAACTCCCAATCCTCGTACCTGGCGGCGACTGCCTCCTCCCGCGTGATGCAGCCCTGAATTTCCATCGCGTCCAACACGAGGTGTTGGCGCTCGCGGGCTTTTTCCTTGTTATCGAAGGGGTTCATCCCAGGGAACTGGGGAATGGCGGCCAGCGTGGCAGATTCGGCCAGGGTCAAGTCGCCGACGCTCTTGCCAAAGTAGACCCGGGCCGCGGCCTCGATGCCATAGGCCAGGTTGCCGTAAAAGTTGGTGTTCAGATACCACTCTAGAATTTGCTCTTTGCTGTACTTTTGCGAGATGCGGTAGGCCAGCAAAATCTCGGTGATCTTGCGCTCGTAATCCTTCCACTCGGGCCCCTCCGCGCTGACGATGCGTTGTTCAGGTTCAATGACAATGTTTTTGATCAACTGCTGGGTGATCGAGGAGCCGCCCTGGATTTGCTGACCTCGCACATCGGCCCATAGCGCACGGGTGAGGCCGCGCACGTTGACGCCCGGATTCTCCCAGTAATTGCGGTCCTCCAGGGCCACGGTGGCGCAGACAAGGTGCTCCGGCATCTGGTCCAGCGTGACCCAGGTGCGGTCGCCGCCTTGGGGGTCAATCACCTCGTAGAGCAGGGTTTGCCCGGCGCGGTCGTAGATTTTGGTAGTCTCAAAGTTCTCATCGGCGGCCTCGATAGCCTCCGGCTCGGGCAGGTCGCGGGTAAAGTAAGAGTACGCGCCGGCAGCGCTGCTCACACCGCCGACAAAAGTCCCCATGATCACAATCAGCACCACCAGCGACAGGACGCCGAGAACGCGGAGCAACTGGTTCACGCCGGTTCGCGCCTCAATGCGGCGACGCTGGCGGCGCTGTAGGACGACATAGCGAACAATACGAATTGGTGTCATGACTTTCCTTCTGGATTCAGGTATTTGGACTTTGGACAACGCGGGTATTGACCTTTCAGGCAGTTCTTGCATGCCAGGAAACGGATGCTGGACGCAGATTTTCGCAGATAAACGCAGACAAAAGAACAAAAACCTGCGGAAATCATAAATGACTCTACTGAAAAAACTAGGAATTTCACCACAGAGACACAGAGATTTTAAACTTGGCCTTGAAAAAATTAACTTTTTGGCGCGCAAAGTGAAATTTTCTTGAACTAAACATCAAATTTTCTCCGTGTCCTCTGTGTCTCTGTGGTGAGATGACCTTTTT
>QMOE01000125.1 GCA_003648125.1 Chloroflexota bacterium | reverse complement strand
TGGCCTCCCGCATCCTGGGGATGGGGGACACGCTGACGCTCATTGAGCGGGCGGAGGCCGCCTTCGACCAGGAACAACTGGAGCGCATGGAGCGCAAAGTCCGCGAGGCCAGCTTTGATCTGGAGGACTTTTTAGAGCAGTTCCAGCAAATCAAAAAGATGGGGCCGATGAGCCAGATTCTCGATATGCTGCCCGGAATGGGGCAGTTGGCTCAAGACGTTTCACCCGAGGTCACTGACAAAGAGTTCAAGCGCGTCGAGGCCATCGTTCTTTCGATGACGCCGGAGGAGCGACACAAGCCGCACATCATCAACAGCAGCCGCAAAAAGCGCATCGCGCGCGGCAGCGGCACGACGGTGCAAGAAGTGAATGCGCTGTTAAAACAGTTTCGCCAGATGCAGCGAATGATGAAGCAACTGAGCAAAGGCCAAAAGGGTATGCAGGGGCTGATGCGGATGTTTGGATAAGCCACAAAAAACAGACAGATAGGAAGTCGAGCGGGCCAGTCGGTGACCGGCTTTCAACTTGCAATTTCTAATTCTTCAAACACAACTAGAGGAGTATTATGGTCAAAATCAGACTGCGCCGCGTAGGCGCGAAGAAGCAACCCAGCTATCGAGTAGTAGTGACCGATTCGCGATCACCCCGCGATGGCCGTTTCATCGAGGTGATCGGTTTTCACAACCCGCGCACCGAACCGGAAACAATAGAGATCAAGGAAGACCGGGCCTTGTACTGGCTGAACGTCGGGGCGCAACCGACCGAGGCAGTAGCCCGGTTGCTCAAAAAGCAAGGCACAATGGCTCGCCTCGAGCGGCTCAAGCAGGGCGAGTCTCTGGAAGAACTGCTGGCCGAGGCGGAGGAAGCAGCCCAGGCGCGACCCGCGGCCGGGCTCAAAACACGCCAGGATCACGCAATGCCTGTAGCAGAAGAACCAGCCGCAGAACCTGAGCCGGAGACTGCTGAGGCTGAGGAACCTGCCGAAGCGAAAGTAGAGGAAGAGGTAGAGTAGTAGACGACACTTTGCAGTGGAGCACTGCTCCCTTACTGCGCCTTCATACCGTCTGTATATCCACACCAACCACCTTAGGAGGGAGGAACAATGACATCAATGAAAGAATTGGTCGAGTTCATCGCCAAGTCGCTGGTAGACGATCCGTCCCAGGTACACGTCTCCGAAATCGAGGGTGAGACCTCGGTGATCTTGGAGTTGCGGGTTGGCCCGGAGGACATGGGGCGCGTGATCGGCAAGGGTGGGCGTACCGCGAACGCCATACGCTCGCTCGTCCGGGTGCTCGCTGCCAAGCAGGGAAAGCGGGTCACCCTCGAAATCGTCTAAGCGCCGATGGGTGCTGCTACACAACGTGATAGTAAGAATAATGGAGGCTCAGGAGGAACGCGGACGCCTGAGCCTCGCTACTTAACGGTCGGGCAGGTACTGCGACCGCATGGTATACGGGGCGAGTTGCGCGTCAGGATCGTCACCGACTACCCCGAACGGCTAGGGCAGCGCACTTGTTTCTACCTCGCCCATTCAGATTCCCCTGATAAGGTACAGCGCTACCTGGTGGAGCAGTGGCGCTTGCATAAAAAAGCACTGTTGCTAAAACTGGTCGGCTGCGATGACCGTGACGCTGCCGGCGAGTTGCGCGGCATGCTCGTGCAAGTCCCCATCGAGGAAGCCGCGCCGCTTGAGGAAGGGGAATACTATCATTTTCAATTGATTGGCGTGCGGGTGGAGACGGAGGATGGCGAATTGTTGGGGCAGGTGGCACAAGTAATGGAAACCGGAGCCAACGATGTTTACGTCGTGCGCGGGCCGAGGGGGGAGGTGCTCCTGCCGGCTCTGGATGACGTGATACTCGAGCTTGATCTGGGGGCGAATTTGATGGTGGTACGTCCGCTGCCGGGGACCCTGTAGAGGAGTGGGGAATGGACAACCTGCGCTACTGGGTTGGGTTCAACATCGTGCGCGGCATCGGGCCGGTGCGCTTGAGGGCGCTGGTTGATTACTTTGGAGACGTAGCAGGGGCATGGCGTGCCCCGTCCGGTGAATTGCGCCGCGCCGGGTTGGACAGACGCTCTTTGGAGAATCTGCTGGCGGCCCGATCTGCACTTGACCTGGATCGTGAATTGGAGCGTATCACCGAGGTTGGCGCGCACGTGCTCACGTGGGAAAGCAGCGACTATCCCCGCCTCCTGCGCGAGATCGCCGATCCGCCGCCGGTGCTCTACGTCAAGGGCACGCTCACCGAGGATGACGCCTGGGCGGTGGCGGTGGTCGGCACGCGGCGGGCATCGGTCTATGGGCGGGAGGTGACCCGCCGCCTGACCAGCGCGCTGGCCCGCAGCGGCATCACCATCGTCAGCGGGCTGGCGCGGGGCGTCGACAGCGAGGCGCATCGCGCAGCGTTAAAGAGCGGGGGACGCACCATCGCTGTGCTGGGCTGCGGCATTGACCGGGTCTACCCGCCGGAGCACCGCAAACTGGCCCAGGAAATCATCGCCCACGGGGCACTGGTCAGCGATTACCCGCTGGGCACTCCGCCGGAGGGGCGCAACTTTCCCCCGCGCAATCGCATCATCAGCGGGCTGAGCCTGGGCGTGCTCATCATCGAGGCCGGCATGCGGAGCGGGGCGCGCATCACGGCCGACTTTGCCGCCGAGCAGGGGCGGGACGTCTTTGCCGTGCCGGGTTCCATCCTGACGCACGGCAGCGTTGGCACAAACGCGCTCATCCAGGAAGGAGCCAAGGCGGTGCTCAGCCCGGAGGACATCCTGGAGGAACTGAATTTGACCATGGTGGTAGAGCAGTCGGAGGCACGGCAGGTGCTCCCGGCTGACGAGACGGAGGCGGCGCTGCTGGCTCATCTCTCAGCCGAGCCGACCCACGTGGATGATCTACAGCAGCAGTTAGAGTTGCCCATCGCGCAGGTGACGAGCACGCTGGCGTTGATGGAGTTGAAAGGGATGGTGCGTCAGGCGGGCGGGATGAAGTACATCGTGGCCCGCGAGCCGGGCGTAGAGTATGTGGTAGAGTGAAACGTCAAACGTGAGGAGACAGATGGCGTCATTTTACGCACTGATCATGGCCGGAGGGGTCGGGACGCGATTGTGGCCGCTCAGCCGCCGCGACCGCCCCAAGCAATCGCTCCAGTTGATCGGGGAACGCACAATGTTCGAGCACGCGGTGGACCGGATCGCGCCCCTATTCCAGCCGGAGCAAATTTTCGTCGTCACCGGGGCCGAGCACGTAAAGTCGCTGGCGGCGCAAGCGCCGGAGCTGCCGGCAGAGAATTTCATCGTCGAGCCGGAGGGGCGCGGCACCGCCCCTGCCATTGGATTGGGGGCGCTCCACTTGCCCCGGCAAGACCCTGACGCGGTGATGGCGGTGCTGACCGCCGATCACTTTATCACCGATGTAATTCGCTTCCGCCAGGTGCTGACCGCTGCGGCGCAGGTGGCCGCGGGTGGCTCACTGGTCACGTTGGGCATTACCCCCTCCTCCCCCTCGACCGGCTACGGCTACATCAAGCAGGGTGAGGAACTAGATGTGGTGGACGGCTTTCCCGTTTTCCGCGTCGAGCGGTTCACCGAAAAGCCCAGTCCAGAGACCGCGCTTCGCATGGTGGAGAGTGGCGAGTACTCGTGGAACAGCGGCATGTTCATCTGGCGCGTGGAGCGCATAATGGCCGAGTTCCAGCGCCAGATGCCCGAGTTCTACGTCCAACTGGCGGAGGTGCAGGCGACGCTGGGCACGCCGGGCTACGAGGCGACGCTAAACCGCGTCTGGCCGCAGGTCGCCAAGCAGACGATTGACTATGGCGTGATGGAGGGGGCCGAGAACGTGGCCGTCATCCCGGTGGACATCGGCTGGTCGGACGTGGGCAGTTGGGCCAGCTTGTTAGAGTTGCTGCAAGCTGACGCGGCGGGAAATATCGTCGTCGGGCCGCACGTGGGAATTGATACGCGCGATACGATGATCTTGGGCGGCCAGCGACTCATCGCCACCATCGGTTTGGAGGGGCTGGTGATCGTGGATACGGAGGACGCGCTGCTGGTCTGCACCCAGGAGCGGGAGCAGGAGGTGCGGGCGATGGTGAAGGAGTTGGAAGCGCGGGGCGAGACGGACTATCTGTGATGCGGGAGCGCGGGCGTCCCCGCCAAGGGAGGGGCGAGCGATGCCTCGCCCTTACGACTTTGCGCCGAGTGGAATACGTGATGCCTGAGCCAACCTGCGTGGCGTGACGTGAAGAAGGAACAGATGAGTGAGGCTGGTATGCAAGCCTATTGTCTCAAATGCAAAGCCAAACAGGAGATGCAAGACCCCCAGCCGGTCTTTACCAGCAATGGATCGCCGGCCACGCGGGGGACGTGTTCCGTGTGCGGGGCCAAGATGTTCAAGATGGGGCGCACACCCGCTCACGAGGGACTCGACCCGGCTGAGCATACGTTCGTGTCCAAGAGCAAAAAGGCTGATCTGGCGACAAAGCCCAAGATGGTGATCGTCGAATCGCCGGCCAAGGCGCGGACGGTGGGCCGCTTCCTGGGAAAAAAGTACCGCGTGCGGGCCTCGGTGGGGCACGTGCGCGATCTGCCCTCCAACCGCATGGGGGTAGACATCGAGAATGATTTTGAGCCGCGTTACATCGTTCCCGCCAAGCGCAAGGATGTGGTGCGCAAACTGCGAGCGGACGTCAAGAACTCGTCCGAGGTCTACCTGGCGACCGACCCAGACCGCGAGGGAGAGGCCATCGCATGGCACCTGGCCCAGGCGCTCAAGTCGGCCATCGGGAAGCGGCCGGTGCATCGCGTCGAGTTTCACGAGATCACGAACGATGCCATTGAGCACGCCTTTGCCCATCCGCGCGAGATTGATATGCAGCGGGTGGAGGCCCAGCAGGCGCGGCGCATCCTCGATAGGTTGGTCGGCTACACGCTCAGCCCGCTCCTGCGCGACAAGTTGGGCCGACGCGGGCTTTCCGGCGGACGGGTGCAATCGGTGGCCGTGCGGCTGGTCGTCGAGCGAGAGCGGGAGATTGAGGCGTTCGTCCCGGTCGAATACTGGTCAATCGAGGCCGAGTTAGCCAAGCAGGAAAAGAAGCGACGCAGCTTTATCGCCAAACTGCACCGTATTCGGGGAGAAGAACCAGACCTGCACAGCGAGGCCGAGGCCCAGGCTATCGTGACCGAGTTAGAAAAGGCCGTCTACAGCGTATCGAAGGTGAAAGAAGGACAGCGGCGGCGCAAACCCGCCCCCCCGTTCACCACCAGCACGATGCAGCAGGAAGCATCACGGCGGCTGAGGTTCACCGCCCGGCGCGCGATGCGCGTCGCCCAGCAACTGTACGAGGGGATAGACCTGGGTGATGGGCCGACCGGGCTGATCACCTACATGCGCACCGATAGCGTCAACGTGGCCGCGCAGGCGCAGGCGGAAGCGCGCGAGTTCATCAAGAGCAAGTACGGCAACAGGTTCGTGCCGGACAAGCCGCCCCAATACAAGACCAAATCCAAAGGGGCGCAGGAGGCGCACGAGGCCATCCGCCCCACCAGCGTCATGCGCACGCCGGCCTCCCTCAAGCCGCACCTGGACCGGAATCAATACCGCTTGTACTCGTTGATCTGGAAGCGATTCGTCGCCAGCCAGATGGCGGCGGCGGTGTACGACACCATCGCGGTGGAAATTCTGGCCGGCCTCCCCTCTGTGGAGGGGAAACCCTATCTCTTCCGCGCCAGTGGCTCCACGTTGCGTTTCAAGGGTTTTTTGGCCGTGTACGAGGAGGCAAAGGACGAGGACACCCAGGCGGAGCAGGAACGCAAGCGGGAGGAGATTCCACCGCTGACGGTGAACGAAATACTCGACCTGGTACAATTGTTGCCGGAGCAGCACTTTACCCAGCCTCCCCCGCGCTACAGCGAGGCGACGCTGGTCAAGGCGTTGGAGGAATACGGCATCGGTCGCCCCAGCACCTACGCGCCGACCATGTCCACTATTCAGCAGCGGGGGTACGTCGAGCGGCGCGCGGGCCGGCTGTACCCCACCTCGACCGGCATCACCGTCAATGATCTGCTGGTCGAGTACTTTCCGGCTCACATCAATGTGGATTTTACCGCCCAGATGGAGGAGGAGCTGGACCAGGTCGCCAGAGGTGAGCAAGAGTGGGTGCCGATGTTGCACGAGTTCTATACCCCGTTCTCGGCCACACTGGAACGGGCCAGGAAAGAGATGCCGGTCGTCGAGATGCGCAGCGAGCCGACGGGGGAAATGTGCCCCGAATGTGGTCATCCGCTGGTCTACAAGCAGGGACGCTACGGCAAGTTCATCGGCTGTAGCAACTTTCCCAACTGCCGCCACTTGGAGCCGATCCTGAACAAGATCGGCGTCAAATGCCCCAGGTGTGGGGGCGACCTGGTGGAGAAGCGAACGCGGCGCGGGCGCACATTCTACGGCTGCGCTAATTATAAGAAAGGCAGCCCCAACTCGTGCGACTTTGCGGTCTGGAAGCGGCCTCTGCCGCAGCCTTGCCCGGCGTGCGGCGGGTTGCTGACCGAGGCGCGCAAGGGATGGGCAAAATGTATCGCCTGTGGAGCAGAGACCGCCATCGCTGACCTGCCCCCGGCAACGTAGCCGCGATTTCCATATGGGTGTGTTTCAAATGAGTTGGGTAGGCGCGCTTTCCATAGCGCGCGGTATGGAAAGCGCGCCTGCTTCTAACCGAAATGAAACGCATCCGTTTCATTTGATTTGGGGTGGGCAGTAGCGAGCGTTGGTTGAGTAGCCCGTAGCGGGGCGGCTTGGGTTGAGCTTGTCGAAACCAGGTGAGCGGCTTTGGCAACGGATTTTGTCCTGCATGG
>QMOE01000124.1 GCA_003648125.1 Chloroflexota bacterium | reverse complement strand
TCCATAATCACGCCGCCTTTGAGCATCTGCGCCAGGCCGCGCTTGACTTTATCTGTACCAATTTGTTTTTCCATTTTTGACCTCCCACAATTTACTTGGGTGCGTTTCATTTCGGTTAGAAGTTTCCATACCGCGCGCTATGGAAAGCGCGCCTACCCAACTCATTTGAAACACACCCATCTCATTTCGTTGTTTGGAGATTGCTTCGGGCGCTTCGCGCCCTCGCAATGATAAATGTGACATTGTCAAACTACTCGGGCATACCAGAAAGTAACCAGATGGCATCTCTAAAGCGTGTCATTGCGAGCGCAGCGAAGCAATCTCATTCTTGCAGTGAGGAGATTGCTTCGTCGCCTTGCTCCTCGCAATGACAGGCTGAGTAATCACCGCGCACATTGCTGGCGTAAGGAGCAAGAAAACAATGGATCCAGGACTTGGCGCAATCATCGGACTGTGCGTATTACTGGCGCTGTGGTATGGCGTGGGGTACCTGTACAACCGCCAACGAGGACAGCGCCTTTTTCGTTGGCTAGAGAAAGGGCTGGACGTGCTTGGCGGCGAGCGGGAAGCAGGTTGGATCGGCTCGCCAGCCTCCGGCGCTCGCGTCAACATCACCCACGCCGCCCCACCCTTCCGCCGGTTAGAAATCACGCTGCTGCTGGAAAACCGCGAGAATCCCCTGCTATGGCTGTTTGACTACTTGCGCGGCAGACGAGATAGGCTTATAATAAAGATAACGCTACGTTCCCCACGGCGAGGAGAGATAGAGATAGGCTCGGCCAGACGCAAGGCCGCCCGCCGCCGGGAGCAGCCCTGGACGTGGCAGGAAGAGCCGCATGGGCTGGCAGCGGCCTATCTAGGGCCAGGCGCTCAACGACAGGTGAAAGCATTGGCACCCTGGCTGGAGGCGTATGGCGCGCACTTGCATCGCTTTTCGTGGTGCAAGCAGGACCCACACATCCGGGTGCAAGTGAACGTGAGTGGGTTGCTTGCTATATCTAGTGAGACGTTTTTCGCCGCTCTCCAATCCGCAGTGCAGGGAACGGCGCACGTTAAAAAATGAGTTCTGTCCCTGGCAAAGATTCACAATCCGCGCCGGGGTTCAATTGTATCTTTTCAATATCGTGGGGCAGGAGCAGCGTAGGGCGGTTTTGCTAACCGCCACAGGGAGTCGGATAACAAATCCGATCTACTTTCGCCCAACTTTGTGAAAAAGATACGTTTGATGCTTTCCGGGGGTGAAAGGAGGTGCATAGAGAAAAAGACCGACTTACAGTTTCTATTTGTATTTAACTAATCAGTTGCTTCAAATACAGGAGGGAACAAGTGAACGCGATTCTTACACTAGTTATCGCTGGCGTCGGTCTCGGTGTAGGCTACTTTTACTATGCCAAGAACATCAACAAGAACGTCTTCCAACCCGACGATCAGAAAGCAACGCCAGCCAAGATGTACATGGACGGGGTGGACTTTACCCCGGCCGGCAAGAACGTACTCTTTGGCTACCAGTTCAAATCCATCGCCGCGCTGGGGCCTATCGGCGGGCCTATCGTGGCCGCCCAATGGGGATGGCTTCCAGGTTTGCTGTGGATCATCCTCGGCACCTTCTTCATCGGCTGGGTGCAGGACTATGCCAGCATCATCGTGCCGATGCGGTCAGATGGAGATACCTTCGGTGCCTTAAGCTACAAGCTCATCTCGCCCCGCGCACGTGGCATCCTCCTCGTCTTTATCTACCTCTACCTGCTGCTGATCATGGGCGCTTTCGGTCAGGTCATCGGCATCAACTTCCTATCCAACCCATCCGTGCCTGTCGGAGTCCTGACAGTAATCCTGATGGGGCTACTGGCCGGACAGATGACCTACAAGATGAAGCAAGACATCATCCTCACTACAGTCATCACCGTCGTCGTTGCCTTCATCGGCATCTGGATCGGGACGCTGCCGGCCGTCAGCAGTGCCTTCACGGGGCTTAACGATGCTCTGGGAGCGAATGGCAAAAAGTACTTTTGGTCCATCATCTTTGCCATCATCTGCTACCTGGGCGCAGTACTCCCCATCTGGCGCTGGGCGCAACCCACCAACTACGTCTCCTTCTGGGTCATCGCCCTGGGGATGGCTGGTGGAGTCATCGGCATGCTCATCTGGAACCTGCAAGGCGGGGCCAACTTTGGCGACTTTCCGGCCTTTACCGGCTGGACGGTCGCGGGGCTAGGGCCGCTGTGGCCGATCCTCTTTGTCACCATCGCCTGCGGCGCCATCTCCGGCTGGCACTCGCTGGTCTCTAGCTCCGGCACTGCGCGGCAGATCGAGAAGGAAAGTGACGCGCTGCCAGTCGGCGGTGGGGCCATGTGGATGGAGATGGTTCTGGCTGTCATCTCCCTGTTGACCGCCACTGCCGCCACGGGTGGATGGGATGCGTATCTAGAGGCATACAGCGGTGGCAAGTTTGGCGTCTTTGCCGTGGGCCTGGCGAACTTTCTCAGCCACGTCGGCATCCCCACCACTTTCGGCCAGCCTTACGGCATGGTCTTTCTGACCATCATGGGCCTGACCATCTGCTACCTGGTGGTACGCTTTATGCGTGTCGCCAGCGCCGAACTACTGGGCGGCGCCGTCCCGGCGTTGAAGAACATGCACGTCGGCGCCATCGTGGCCCTGATCCTTTCCCTCATCGTCATCTGGACCGGTGTGTGGCAGACAATCTGGGTGCTCTTTGGCGGAGCGAACCAGATGATGGCCTCCCTGGCACTGCTGATCATCACCCTCTGGCTGATGAAAAACGGGAAAAAGTACGCCTGGACTCTCTGGCCGTGCGTCTTTATGTACATCACCACCATCGCGGCCCTGGTCTACACCGCTTTCTGGAAGGCCCTCCCGGCCATCAGCGCTGGCACCAAGGTCACGGGCAACATCATCGCTATCGTCGTCGCAATAGTGTTGATCATCTGCGCGCTGATCCTCGGCTACGACGGCCTGCAGGCACTCAACCGCTACCGCAAGGGCGAGGTCGCCCCGGCGGCAAAGTAACACGATCTATTATGATGGGAGGGGCCACCCCCGGCCCTCCCATCATCATTTTATGATAGCCACCAGGGCAGACCAGATGCAGACACACGCGAGAGAGAGAATAAAAGAAAAGATACACCACGCTGCCCACGTAGCAGGCCAAATTCTCTACGGGATGACCGTCTTCGACTGGAAACGCGGTCTACGGCAGCAACGAGGGGAGATAGAGCGACTCTTTATTCTCATTACCTTTGGTGACCTTGTCGGTCTCCCCATCCTGCCCCCCTACTACACCCTCCGCCTCCTGCCCTACACTGTCCCTGCCATCAACCGCTGGAAGCGCAGCCTGCTGCGTGAGCGCGACCTGACGGATCTGGCAGAGTTGATCGAAGGAGTGGATTGAAATCGAACGGGTGTGTTTCAAATGAGTTGGGTAGGCGCGCTTTCCATAGCGCGCGGTATGGAAACCGCGCCTACTTCTAACCGAAATGAAACGCACCCAAATCGAACTTGATGCGTATAACTTGAAACGTGAGAAATTAGATGAGAGAGCATATCTTCTATTTTCTATTTTCTAATCTCTAACTTTGATGGAGGTAAAATGGCCAAAAAAGAAAAGCAAGAAAGCGGACTGAAACGGTTTGGCCGGTCGGCCAAAGAGTTTCTCTACGGCATGGCCGGTCACGATATGACCCGCTTTGCTCTCAAGACACGCGGGAGTATGGAGCACTTGTTCATCCTGATTACGATGGGCGACCTGCTGGGTATCCCCATCCTGCCCCCCTACTACTCGCTGCGGTTGCTGCCCTACGTCGTGCCGCAGATTTCTACATGGAAGCGGCGTATGTTGCGCGAGCGGGACCTGACCGACGCGCTTGCATGAAGCAAGGAGCAAGAAACAGGAGGCAAGAATCCTGCATCCTGAATCCTGCATCTTAAAAGGAGAGAACATTGTCACTAGCGAAAACCTTTAAAGAACATCCCAACCGCCGCTATATCGAGTTTGGCGGCAAGGGCGGATTGGGCAAGACTACCTTCTCCGCCGCCACAGCCTACTGGCTGGCGAAGCAAGGCTATAAAGTACTCGTCTTTTCGGTAGACCCCCAGGCATCCCTCACCGACATCTTTGAGCAGGACATCTTTGGCAAAGGGGCGGTGGAGATTATGCCCAACCTCTTTGCCCAGGAGATTGACGCCGACCAACACATCAAAGAATATCAGAACGAGATCCGCCAAAAGATCCGCGATATGTACGGCTTTGAGGAGATGCCAGAGGAAATCGAGAACTATATCCAGGCCGCCGCAGCCGAGCCGGCGATGGAGGAGAGCGCCATCTTTGACGCCGTGGTAGATATCGTCGTTGGCGAGGAGTACGACTATTACATCTACGACCTGGTGCCCCTCGGCCACGCCCTCTACTACCTGAGCATGGCCAGTGTCTACGACGAGTGGATCGGCAAGATCACCGCTCTGCGCGAGGAAATGGAAGAGTACTCCCAGGTGGCGGCCATCCTGGACCGTGATAAAGAATCAGAGGAAGACCAAATCCTGGCCGAGTTGCAAGACATCAAACAGCGTATCAACACCTCCTCTAGCATCCTCACCGACCGGGAAAAGACCGCTTTCTTCTTCGTCATCACGCCGGAGGAGATGATCATCCTGGATACGCTCAAAGCGGCCAAACTGTTCGCCAAATACGACGTGCCCATCTCGGGCTATATCGTCAATCGCGTCATCCCGAAGGAACTGGCCCAGCAAGAGATCCCCGCGTACCTGCGCAACCGCATCGAGATGCAAAAGGAATACATCGGGAAAATAGGCGAGACCTTTGGCGACGAGGTGCTGGCAAGCGTGCAAGAATTCGAGCGGGACATCACCGGCCTGGAAATGATCGGCAAGGTGGCGGACGCGCTGTTCGGAGGTGAGGCATGATCACAGAGACAACCGCTCAATTCCTGACCGCACATCCAAAAATGAAATACGTCTTTTTCGGCGGCAAGGGCGGCGTGGGCAAGACCGTCATGGCCGGCGCGGCCGCGCTGTGGATCGCCGAACAGGGCAAGCGCACGTTGCTGGCCTCGACCAACCCCGTACACTCCCTCAGCAGCATGCTTGATCAGAATGTCTTTGGCAAAGCAACGCCGGTGGAGGGTGTCTCTAACCTGGACGCCTACGAGATTGATACCAAAGACACCATCGAGAAATCAAAGATAGAGCTGACACAAAAGATCGAATGGTTCCTCAAGTACGCCGACATCAAGACCAAGGCAGACGAGTTCGTAGAGTCGGCCACCATGAACCCGGCCTTTGAGGAATCCGCCATGTTCGAGAACATGATTGACCTCATGTTCGATGACGAATACGATGCCTATGTCTTTGACACCGCTCCCACGGCCAACGCCCGCCGTCTGCTGGGCATGTCCAGCGTGTACGGCATGTGGGTGAACAAGATGATGCAGAGCCGCGAGGAGGCCAAGTCACTGAAGGAGGTGCTATCTTACAGCAAGAAGCAAGAAAAAGACCCGCTGATGGAGTACCTCATCAACTTCCGCGAACGGATGGAACACGCCAAAGAGCTGCTCACCGACGATGAACAGACCGCCTTCTTCTTCATCGCGCTGCCAGAGGCGCTGCCTATCGCCGTCATCAAGCGCTTTATCAACTGGTTCCGAGAGTTTGGCATTCCTGTCGGCGGCGTGATCGTGAACCTGTTGATTGACAAAGAGTCGGTGGCCGCCGACGCGCCCGAGTTCGTGCTCAACCGCATCGCCATGCAAGACGGCTATATGGATGAAATCTGGCACAGCTTTTCCGACGTGCGCGCCATCGTGCCGCTCTTTGATCAGGAAGTGCGCGGCGTAGACATGCTAAAGCGCACTGCCAATCATCTATTCGCCTGAGTGTTACTCTAGAAGCCAGGTTTCTTAAAGAAACCTGGCTTCTCTATCTATGAGGCTTGACCTATGCATCCTTCCCTATTGATACTGCTCATCGGCCTGCTCTACCTCCTCGGCTTTGGCGCACTCTCCTTTATGCGCCGCCAGGGGCTATCCACCCGCTTCGCCATCGAGGGATTGATCATCACCATCGCCGCCGCTGCACTCGTCTACCTCTCTGTGCCGATCCATCCTATCATCTTTTTTCTCGTCCTTTACCTGATTACCATGCGGGTGCGGTTATTGGTTGATATGGGCAACTGGTTCACATCCAAGAAACGGTACGAGCAGGCCCTCAACCTGTTCCGATTGGCCCTGCGCCTGGGAGCGGACGTGGTCAGCCGCCAGATCGTGCTCATCAATAGCGGCGTGACTCAACTATTGATGCAGGAACCGGAAGCCGCCCGCCTCACGCTGGAGGAAGCGTTAGCCAGCGAGAAGGCGCGAGCAGGGGCCAAATACCTGGCCGCTGGCTACTACAACCTGGGACTGGCCTGCCGCCGCACGGAGCGCGAGGCCAAGGCAGTGCATCACTTTAACCAGGCAATTGACGCCTGGCCCAACTCGACCTATGCCCGCGCGGCCACGCAGGCGCTGAAGAAAGGACCCTAGAAGAAACGTAACCGTTCAGGGGGTAGCTGAAACGGGCCAGGAATCGCTTCCGATCCTGTCATTGCGAGCGCAGCGAAGCAATCTCCCGTCTACAATGGCCACGAAACAGGAGATTGCTTCGTCGCGGAGTTTACCCCGAGCCTGTCGAAGGGCTCCTCGCAATGACACCCCCTGAACCTTTGAGGCCAAAATTTCTTTACAGATGAGACAAGATTTGGGAGAATCCAACACAGATACGACTGCGCAGCAGCGAGCGCTGGTTGAGTAGGCCCGAAGGGCTGTATCGAAACCCTTGTACTGAGCCTGTCGAAGTGAAGCGAGCGGCTTTTGCGGC
>QMOE01000123.1 GCA_003648125.1 Chloroflexota bacterium | reverse complement strand
TCTTGGGGTAGGCAACAATAAAGGCGCTAGATATGGGGGTTCGTAGTAGCGGCTTTAGCCGCTTTTGAGCCTTTTGGACGGCTGAAGCCATCACTACGAACAAAAATGCCAGACTCCAGTTGAAAAGATACCAATGCGCGGTATGGAAACCGCGTCTACGTATGCCAATTGCACAAGTAGAAATGTTATTGGCTCGTTGCCCGTATCGGCTATGCTCTCCATCGGGAGCAAAACAAGAAACAACACTCGAGAAGGACTAACAAAAATGAAGAGAAACCGAAAAACGACGCTTATCTGGATTACGAGATCCTGTGTCTTACTGACAGTCGCTTTCCTCATCGGCATCAGTGATAACCCTCTGGGGCTATTACTGTGCTACGTGGCAGCCACGGCCCTGATCCTCGCGTTTGTGTATCCCTGGCGGCGAGTAAAGAAATTTCTGATTCTCGCCGGCGCATCACTGATTGGATTCCCCATCTTTGTCATCTTGCACAATCTCTTTTACGGTCTGGGAGAGATAGCAAGGGGTATCATCGTACTGGAGCATGTGCTGGGATTCCTGCACGCGGCATTCTTCATTGTCGCGGTGATGGTTTGTCCCCCCGGTTTCTTGATCGGGGCAGTGGGCAGTGTGGTTATGTATTTCAAAGACAGAAGGAAATGTAGGTCATGTTAAAAACGTGACTGACGTCACGCTGCAAACGTGACGTCAGTCTAATCGCTTGGTTTCGACTTGTGTTGAGCCTGTCGAAACATACGCTCCGGCACGAAAAGCGTGTGCCTCCGCTACTCAACCAGCGCTCGTAAAATTACCCAAACGGGAAAGTTATTTGATTCTCATTCCAAAGACTTTCTCCCCCGCATGCCTCCGTGAAACAAAGCCCTGCTTCCCTCTCAATTATTGATGAGCCTGCACCGGGATGGCAATGAGGAAAATCGCGTCGGAGCCATCCTCGGCAGCGAGACGCCCGTCGCCGGGAGCGTACAGCCCAGCGGAAAGAGTATAGTCGCCCACTGGCACGTCGGGCGGGATAGTGAGCACGCGCGCGTCGCTGATGTACTCGCCGAGCAGCCAGCCGGTGGTGGGACGGGTCCAGTTGGCGGGCACGCCATCGGATTGGGCCATCAACGTACCATCGGGAGCGGTCAGGTGCAAAAAGACGTTGTAGGAGATATGGGTCTCCGCCTCAGCGCGCCAGACGAGGGTGACGGTGAGAGGAGTTCCAGGTTGCAAGTTTGCAAGTTCGCAAGTAACCCCAAGCAGAGTGGCGACATCGCCCAGGCGGGTGTTTATCTCCAGGTCTACCGGCGGGGGAGTAAAGATGCGATTGGGAGCGGTGATGGAGATAGAGGACAAGGGAACAAGGGGATAAGGAGACAGGGATACCGTCCAGGTGTAGACGGCGGTTTCGAGGTCGGCGGGGAGATGGAGGAGTCGCTGACCGCGCCAGACATCGCCGCTGGAAACCAGGTTTTTGTCGCTTTGCTTACGCAAAAACCTGGTTTCTTTGTATTCGGCAGCGATAGAGCCATCTGGAGCCAAGAGGGTCAGGCGCAGGGTCAGGTCATCGGCGGGTGGCTCGCCGGCGCGCCAGAAGGTGGTGAGAAGAACAGGGTCGCCGGAGGCGGCCTCGTCCCGGTCAAAGTCGGCGCCGAGGAGGAGGAGCGGGCCGAGGGGAGCATCGAGCCGGTTGCGGATGCCCAGTTCGTCCGGGTCGGCGGGGCGGCGAGGGGCGGCGACGGCGATCTGTCCCAGGGGCAGCGCTGGGCCGAGCGCGCGCCCGCCGGCGTCGTATGCGGTGAGGGGGGCCAGTGTGTCGCGGCCAAAGGCAACAATTTCGATGGTATAGTCGCCCGGAGGAGTTCCGGGAAGAAGCGGGACGGAAAGGGCGACGATGGCGTACTGGTCGGGCGGCCACTCCCACACGGGGGGCGGTGCGCGATGCCAACGAGGCGGGCGGATTTCGGCGCCGTTCCAGCGATAGCCCTCCGCATCAACAACATTGATAGTGACGCCATAATCAGGGCCGCCAGGTTGGAGCGCCCGCCAATAGGTTTGAATCTCGAACCGCTCACCGCTGGGGACGCTTGCGGGCAAGATGTCGTAGCCCAGGAGGAGGAACTCATCGCCAAAGGTGATCTCGGCGGGGACGTCCACGCTCCGCAGGCGGCCGTCCACCAGATTGGCGCGGCGGAGGGGAGTATCCACGCGGTCAATCAAGGCCACTTTGACCGCGAGAAGGATGACGACGACGGCAGCGACAGGCCAGAGAGAAATGCGTCTCATCTTGCTCCAATCGAAATGGGCGGCAGGAGGATTCGATCATCCGTAGCGGCGGCGGAGCCAGAGACCGGCAGCCGCTCGCCCGTCATCCAAAAGTAGAATCCCGTTGCCAGAACGTGATCGCCCGGCAGAGTTTGGGGGTCGATGGGGATGTCGTAAGGATCGGCGATGATCTCGCCGGGAAGCCAACAGGTGGTCGGGGCGGTGTCTCGGAGCGGCATGTTATCCTGTTGACCGACCAGTTGACCTTCCAAATTAAGAAGGTGGGTAAAGACGTTATACGGACGAGTCAGCGGTCGCAACGCCTGCCAGTAGAGGGTCAGACGCAGCGTGTCGCCGGGGGCGGGCGACTCTGGCTCCAGGTCATATCCCAGCAGGGCGATGGCGTCAGCACCGTCTGCGCTAAAGCGGGCATCCAGGGGATGAGCGATGGGCGGCGGCGCGAAAATGTGGGCGCGGGAGGGCGGATCGTCCAGGCCGGTGGTGACGACGCGGAGGAAAGTATTGAACGTAAACAGTTGCAGGGCCAAGAGACAGGCCACGAGGAAAAATCCGCGTCGCCCCAGGCGGAGGCGCGCCAATCCGCGAGCGGCAATGAGAGCGGCAAAGGGGGTCAGGAAAATCCACACTCGCGCCACCTCGCCTCGCGCCACCCCGGAAAGGTCGAGGAGCAAAAGCCCCGATGCGAACCCCAGGGTCAGCGGGTCAATGGCGCTTGGCGTATGGCGCTTGGCGAATCGAAACAGATCGCGCACTGCTTTTATTGATGCAACCACAAAGAGCAAGGCCAGCGGGATACCGAGGAAAACAAAGAAATCGTACAGATGATAGAACAGCCAGGTCCAGTAGCTCCGGTTCAGGCCCAGGTGATAGGACATTGAGACGCGCCAAATATCGAGCAGGCCCACGCCAAAGGCCAGTTGATAGATGATCCAGAGCGACGCCAGACCGAGGCAAAAGAGGAGCGCATCGGCGACCAATCTCCGCCAGTGACGCCGGTAACGGTCGGGGTGAGCAATGAGCCAGAACAGGGCAAAGAGACCCAGGGGCAGCAGGAGGGCCAAAACACTAAAGTTCAGCAGGGAAGCAATGGACAAGGTGAAACCAGCAGCCAGCAGCGCGGAGCGGCGCGATTCAGTCAGGCCAATGTGGAAGAAATACCAGGCCGTACAGGCCAGCAGCGGGTAGAACTGCTCCCACCGTCCCGCCCAAAGGGAGAACGACGATACCAGGGGGTAGAGAGCGACGACCCAGGCAGCAATGCGTTGGCCGTAAACCCGTCGGGCCAGACCATAGAGAGGAAGCAGGACAAGCCCGCTCAGCAACGGCAGCGCCATCTGAATGGCCGCGCTCCCGATGGTCGCGTTGGAAAGGCGCATCAGGGACAAATCGTGACATTGGTAGCGACGCAGGTAAAAGCCCAGCGCGTCGGCCAGGGCGGGCATTTTTTCCAGGAGGCGGCGGGCCAGGTAAAATAAAAGTGACAGGCCGGGGGGATAGCGCTGGGGATGGACGGGCAAGGCCGGCATCAACGCCGGATAGCGGCGCAAAAAATCCCCGGCATCCTCGATGGCGCTACCGACAGAGAAAACTCCACTAGAGCCAGCCGAGACGGTACGGTAGAATAGCGACCTGAGACAGTCAACATTCATCAGGCTGGCCTGGATAATTGGCACAGCCACCACCAGGGCAAGCAGAAGGACTCGCCGTCGCCATGTGTGACTATCTTCTCTCTTTGTAACTTGTCTGACCCAGACAAAGGCAAGTATCAGATACAGGACAAGCGCCAGCGCCGGAAGCCAAAGATGGTCGGGCCGGCCGGGGATCGCGTAGGCCCAGCGCCAATCGTCCGGGCCGCGCAGGTAGGGGCTGAGGTTGAGGGCCAGGGCGACCAGGAATAGCGCGGTGATGAGGGTAACGCAAAACGTGAAACGTGAGATGTGATGTGTGAAACGTAAAACGTGAAGCGTGATGCGTGGGAGGAGGATGATGACGAGTAAGGCAATCAGGCTGAGAAATGAGATAATGTCGGCGACCAGGCGCAGGAGCGTCTCGCCAAAGCGGACGCGGATGATGTGACGACCGGGGGGAACGTCGAAAGAGATGAGGCCATCGGGATCGGTGGGGGTGATGGGAACGAGTGCGCCATCCACGGTGACGCGCCAGCCGGGATAGTAGAAAGCCAGGTACCGGGCCTGGAACGGGACACGGCTCTCCAATTCGATGACGGCGTCTAGGGGGCCGTACTCGGCGCGAATGACGTGCGCGCCCTCCGGCAAGCTCTCCGGCGACAGGCGGACGACGCTCTCCCCGGCAGCGTAAGCGGCGTCGAGGGCCGGGTCTTGGGGCATCTGGTGAACCCAACCGGGCAGGTATTCCCCTTTGGCCGTGGTTCCCAGGGTATCGGTAGCCCGCTCCCAAGCGATCATCCCGGCGATGGAGGTATCCGTCGGCGGCGAGCAATGGTCAGGGTAAAACCAACCGAGGTGGGGCAGAATGACGAGAAGAACCGCAGCCGCCGGGACGAGATCTGACAAATGAGGGCGCTCAGGCAGCAAGCGAGAAACGGCAAGCGAGAGGCGAGAGACAGCGGCACCGGTCAGGATGGCGGCGCAAAGGGCGGCAGGCCCCACCAGTCGCCAGGGAAACTGAACCCGTTGCAGGAGCGGTATGGCGTCCCACACAGGCTGAGATACCGGCAGGATCAGAAACAGGCAACCGACCAGGATAAAGGCAAAAAAAGCGACCGTTGGACGGCGCGCGCGGTCTCGCAAGGCCAGCAGGCCGGCGAGGGCAAGCAACGCCGGAACAAGCCCTAGTCCCCGGGCCGGCCAGTCGTTGATCAGGCTGGGATCGGCGTTGCGAGGCAGGGCAAAGAGTTGGCTCAAGGGGAGAAAGTTATTGGCATAATCAAAGACCCAGCCCCCGCCCAAGCGCTCGCTGTGGACGAAACCGAGTTCAAGCAGAGCCGGCAGCCAGAAAAAGGCGCTCAGTCCGAGGCCCACCAGCAAGGCCAATCCGCCCCACACGAGCGTTTTCTTATTCCGCTCATAGCCGGCCAGGGGCAAATAGGCGACGAGGATAGGAGCAAACAGCAGCGCAAAGGCGTTATGGGTGAGGATCAGTCCGGCGGCGCCCAGCGCAGCCACGGCAAAGCCCGCGCGCCGGTCAGCGCGGCGGAGCGCCCAAAGGATCAGCGGGGGCAGGAACCAGGCGACGGACTGGGAGAGGCCGCCCCGGTAAAAGACGTCATAAGCGTGGAAGGGGACGTAACCGTATAGTACGGCAGCCGCCAGTCCCGCATAGCGGTCAAAGAGGTCGCTGGCGAGGAGATACATCGCGTACACGGAGAGCGCCCAGCCCAGAATGAACGTCAGATTCAGCGCCCAGGCCCAGGGGAGGCCAATCAGGCGGAGGAGCGCGACGGCGCAGGCCGAAGCCGGCGCGGCAAAGTTCGAGAGCGGATAGCCATAGCCGTGCGCCATATCGGGCGACCAGCGGGAGAAGAGGACGCCCTGCCGGAGGAGGTGTTCCGTCTCCACCGCCCGCCAGAGGTGGAAGGTGTTGTCGTAGCCGCAGGTGAAATCACCGGCGAGCAGGGGCTGGATGGCGGGAAAGAGCAAAAGGGCCAACAAGATATAGTAAATGCTGTTCGTGAGGCGCGATTTGGTCATGGAGCCTCTATCTGGAAAGTGGCGAGCGAGACGGCGGTTTCACCGTTGGGAGTGACCAGTCGCTCGCCGCCGGGGAGATACAGCCCAGCCAGGAGCGCATATTCGCCCGCCGGCGCGTCAGGTGGGATGGCGAGCGTGTGCGTGCCGGTGATGTACTCGCCGGGCAGCCAGCCGGTGGTGGGACGGGTCCAGTTGGCGGGGATGGAATCGGATTGGGCGATCAGCCCACCCTCCGGGCCGAGCAGGTGCAAAAAGACGTGGTAGGAAGCGGAGGGTGTCTCCTCTGCGCGCCAGACGAGGGTGACGGTGAAGAGAGTTCCAGGTTGCAAGTCTGCAAGTTCGCAAGTAGCCCCAAGCAGGGTGGCGATGCCGCCCAGGCGGATGTCCGTCTCCACGTCCACGGGTGGGGCAGTGAATGTGTGGGATGGGGCGACGATGGATATCTGGCCGATTGGGTCGCTGCTCAATGAACTCCACTCCACAGTCCAGGTGTAGATGCCTGTCTCCAACGTAGCAGGGAGGAGCAAATGATGTTGGCTTCGCCAGACATCTCCTTCTTGCCACGAGTAGCCAGGTAGGGGCAATGAATATCTAGCGACCGCAGTATTGTCTGGGGCCAGGAGAGTGAGAACCCAATTGCCGTATGGCGTCGAGTAGTGAGAGTCGTTGTTAGATTGCCACATAAGGGTCAGGTAGGCAGAGTCACCCGGAGCGGCCTGGTCGCGGTCAAAGTCAGCGGTTGCGAGGACCAATTGCATATGCGATATGTCGAGCCGGTTGTCCTCAGGTAACTCTGCCGGGCGGCGGGGACGGGTGAGCGTGACTTGCCCCAGCGTCAACGTGGGGGCGGCGGGCTGGCCCTGCTCGTTCAAGACCGAGAGCGGAGACAAAGTATCGCGGTCAAAGACGGTCAACACAATGTCATAATCGCCGG
>QMOE01000122.1 GCA_003648125.1 Chloroflexota bacterium | reverse complement strand
GCCGCCTCTGCCCCCAGCATCCAACGTTCCAGCCGATGGTGTGAGGGGGTCCAGCAGGCAATAGGGCGAAAATTGGGGCCGGGAGCGGGCGGGGTGCGATCCTTACGGCTGTGGAGCACGTAAAAGTCGCTATCGATGCCGAGCGCGGCCAACGAGACCAGCAAGCGCGACACATAGTTGCTGATTCCCCCCCGGGCATAGTGGACTATACGGGCGTCAATGCCAATACGCATATCTTGCTCCGCAGCCATTATACCGGCCCGTGACGGCCTGTCAACCGGCTTGGGCGAGTACGGTTGAACCGTTGTCTGTGGGGATGAATGATGTTATAATCATACCACCTCAAAAATTCAGGGAAAGAAACCAGGTTTTGGCCTGGAAAGGGGAGGTAAATCATGGCCATGAACGTGACCCAAACAATGGAGTTGAGCCAGGCGACGCAAATGCTCAAGTTCCTGGAAGAAGAGCGGCGCAAGGATAAATCTGCCATCGCTGTGCTGCAAGAACAAATAAAGAGCCAGGAAGAACAACTGTCCCAACAAACGGCCCAGATACAAGATCTGCAAACTACGCTGACCGGCATTCAGAGTTTGCTCTCGCAGGTAACCGATTTTGAGCAGACGGTATCAAGTTACAAAAATGAGATGATCTTTCTACTCGATCAGCGCACAGAGACGCTGAAAAAGGCCCGAACGGAATCCGATAGGCTGCGCAAGATCGAGATGAAAGGCGTAGTTGACCAATTGGGCCAACTGGACAAAAAGATACAGGTTTTACCCCGCTACGACGAGGACTTGAGGGTCCGTCAAACCGAGGAGCAGCGGCTCAACGAGGCCGTCCAGCGGTTGGAAGTCGCCATCGCCGACCTGGGCAAACGCTCCGACGACCGTGTGCAGGCCGTCACCTACCTGGAAGAGCAGCGCCGCGCCGACAATCGTCGCATCGCCGTGTTGGAAGAGGATGTAACCGAGCTGCGTAAGAGGGCCGAGGCCCAGGCGACCAAATTGCCGCTGCTGGAAGAGAATATCCAGAAATACAAATCGCGCATTGACGAGGCCATCCAGCAAATTAAAGAGTTCGAGAAACCGATCGAAGAGATGCGCGTGGCCGAGTTCCGCCGCGAGCAGGCGATCAAAAAATATCTGGGTCAGGGAGAGCAGGTTCAACAGGAACTGGAAAAGTGGCGGTCGCAGACCCAACGATTTATGGAGCAGTACCAACTCACCAAACGGGGACTGGAAAAATTGGAGGGCTTTCAGGCGCGGCAGGAAAAGCGGCAAAACGAGGTGGCCGAGATGCAGCGGTTGGCCGAGGACCGGGCCAGGCGGCAGTGGGAGGAATGGCAGACGGAGCAGGACAAAAAACAGAAAAAGAGCCAGGTCATAATGGACGAGCAATGGAAAGGCCAGAAAAAAGTAAACCGGGAACTCGCCCAGCGGCTTTCACCCATCGAGGCACAAATCGAGATTCACAAAGTCCAGATCGAAACTATATTTGATATCCACCGCCTGGATGCCCACCACAAATTAGAGGCAGCGCAAGACGTGGTCGAGCGAGCGGAACAAGAATTTACCCAGGCGCACGAGTCCCTGCACGGCGAGGTTTAGGAGAGCAGTATGTACGTCATTGGCACAGCAGGGCACGTAGATCACGGCAAATCTACCCTCGTCCACGCACTCACCGGCATTGACCCAGACCGGCTGCGCGAGGAGAAGGAACGGGAGATGACGATAGACTTGGGGTTCGCCTGGCTCACGCTCCCCAACGGCGAATCGGTCGGCGTCGTGGACGTGCCGGGCCACCGCGACTTTATCGAGAATATGCTGGCCGGCGTGGGCGGCATTGACGCCGCGCTCTTTATCGTCGCCGCCGACGAGGGCGTGATGCCGCAGACCCGCGAGCATCTGGCGATCCTCGACCTGCTGGGGGTTGACCGGGGGATCGTCGCCCTGACCAAGCTGGACCTGGCCGAGAGCGAGGAATGGGTCGAACTGGTCACCGCCGACGTTTCCGAGACGCTGGAAGGGACGGCGCTGGAAGGCGCGCCCATCGTCCCCGTCTCCGCCCGCACCGGGCAGGGGCTGGACGAACTGACTGCCGCGTTGCAAGAGATGCTCGCCCAGATTGAGCCGCGCCGCGACCGGGGCCGGCCCCGCCTGCCGGTAGACCGCGTCTTTAGCATCAGCGGCTTTGGCACCGTCGTCACCGGCACGCTCAACGATGGCTGCTTCGAGGTGGGACAAGAGGTCGAGATACTGCCCCGAGGATTAAAAGCCCGCGTGCGCGGCTTGCAGACCCACAAGCACAAGGTCGAACGGGCCGCGCCGGGCAGCCGTGTGGCGATGAACCTCACCGGCGTCGGCAAGACCGACATCGAACGCGGCAATGTCATCACCATCCCCGGCTGGCTGCGCCCCACAGTGCTGGTGGACGTACAACTGCGCTACCTGGCGGATATCCTTCGACAAGGCTCAGGACAGGCCCAACGCCCGTTGCGCCACAACACCCAACTAAAGTTCTTCTCCGGCGCGGCCGAGACGCTGGCCCGCGCGCGGATACTAGGGCAAGAGACGTTGCCCCCAGGGCAGACCGGCTGGGTTCAGTTGCGGCTCCAGGAGCCGGTGACGCTGGTCAAGGGAGATCGTTTCATCGTCCGCCGCCCCTCCCCACCCGCGACCGTGGGCGGCGGGATTATCGTGGATCCCAATCCAGGTCGCAAACATCGCCGCTTCCGCCCGGAAGTGCTGACTCGGTTAGAGACGCTGGCCCAGGGCAGCCCGGCCGAGATATTGTTGCAGGCCCTGGAACGTCGAGGCCCTTCCCGCGCCCGCGACCTGCCCTCCATCAGCGGCCTGGGCGACGCCACCCCCGATGCACTCACTCAACTGCTGGACGAAGGCCAGGCAGTGCTGCTGGGGTCGCAACGAGAAAAAAACCCGGCCTCTAATCAGTTGATCGCGGCCCACTCCTGGTGGTCCGCCTTGACGGAACGCATCTCCAACGATCTCTCTACCTATCACCGGCGCTTGCCGCTGCGAGTGGGAATGGGGCGCGAGGCTCTGCGCAGCCAACTCAAGCTAGAGCCCAAGGTCTTTAACGCCGTGATGGCCCGCGTCGCCGCCGAGAAACTCATCGCGGACGAGGGAGCCACCGTCCGGCTCCCATCCCACGCGGTGCGGCTCAACCCCGAGCAGCAACGACAGGTGGACGCGCTGCTGGCCCGCTTCCACCGCCAGCCCTATACCCCACCTTCGGTCAAGGAGAGCGTCGCCGCTGTGGGAGAGCAAGTGCTGAGTGTGTTGGTGAGCCAGGGCGATTTGGTGCAGCTATCACCGGATGTCCTATTCCTGTCCCAGACCTACGAGGAAATGGTGGCCCGCGTCCGGGCGCACATTGAGCAAGCGGGAAGCATCACACTGGGCCAGGCGCGCGATATGTTAAAGACCAGCCGCAAGTACGCGCAGGCGCTGCTAGAGCACTTGGACGAGAAAGAAGTGACCAGGCGCGTGGGAGATGAGAGGGTGCTGCGGTAGAGAGCCGCAGCTCCACGCAAAACGCGATACCTACAAGCATCAACCTCCGCAAACAGATTCCACATCTTGAGCAGATGTCTATTCGAGGCGATCATTGTTTCACCACAGAGGCACAGAAGACACCGAGATAGGATATTTTAGCGTTTTCTCTGTGCCAGCAATTCCCGTTATGGGTGAAAAAGTCAGGTCGTAGCCGCGATTTCGCAATCGCGCAGGGTGCTTTACGTGGGAAAACAGACGCGATTTGGAAATCGCGGCTACAAAACGGGAATTGCTGTCTCTGTGGTGAGATGTGGGTAATCATAAACTGAACTGGGGTTGACAAGTGACGCAGGGAGAGTATAATGGTCACCAACAAGCCCCAGTGGCGGAATAGGCATACGCGGCAGGTTGAGGGCCTGTGCCTTTTTAGGCGTGCTGGTTCAAATCCAGTCTGGGGCATGCCACCATCCGTTTGTTTCAAAGCCCCCTGATTGAGGGGGCTTTGCAGCATAATACCTGATCAGGGTGTGTTTCAAATGGGTTGAGTAGCCGCGCTTTCCATAGCGCGCGGTATGGAAACCGCGCCTACATCCAACCAAAATGCGCCCAAATCAATTATGGAAAGGAATGACTATGTCCTTATCTCTCTTTGACAGCAAAGGCAGCTCATTCGGCCAACACTGGGGCCACCGCCTGTCACAATGGCTCAACCAACACGGCGCGTCCGAGTCGGGGATCGTTATGCTCACCGCCCTGGTGATAGGTATCGGGGGCGGGCTGGGAGCCGTCGTCTTTCGCTGGCTCATCAACAGCATGCAAACACTGGCCTACGATGGATTGGGCGGTTTACTGGCGGGCATCGCCCCTTATCACTTGCTCATCATCCCGGCCGTAGGCGGAGCCATCTTTGGGCCACTCATCTACTACTTTGCCCGTGAGGCCAAAGGACACGGCGTGCCGGAGATTATGGAAGCGGTGGCGTTGCACGGCGGACGCATCCGACCTCGAGTGGCAGTCATCAAGTCACTGGCATCAGCCATCTGCATCGGGGCCGGCGGTTCGGTGGGACGTGAGGGGCCGATCGCTCAGATTGGCTCGGCGCTAGGCTCGACGCTCGGCCAGATGCTCAAGCTCCCCGATGAGCAAATACGCAACCTGGTGGCCTGCGGCGCAGCTGCGGGCATCTCTGCCACCTTTAACGCTCCCATCGCCGGGGCTATATTCGCCCTGGAGGTAATTCTAGGCCAACTTCACGCTCTCTACTTTGGATCAGTAGTCATCTCAGCCGTCGCCGCCGATGTCATCGCTCACATTTTTATGGGAGACGAACGCGCCTTCGCCGTACCCCTCTATAGGCTGGTCAGTCCGTGGGAGTTGCTGCTGTACACCCTGATGGGTATCCTGGCAGCTTTTGGAGCGGTGGCCTTTACCAGGTTACTTTATCTCTCAGAAGATTTGTGGGACGGTCTACGCTTTCCCGAAGCGCTCAAACCGGTGCTCGGCGGCCTGTTGCTGGGGGTAGTGGGCATCCTCACAGTCAAGATTGACGGGTTCCCGCGCGCCTTTGGCGTCGGCTACGAGAGCATCAGTCAGACATTGTTCGGGCAACTGACGGTCCAGGTGACGTTGGCGCTCCTGGCGGCTAAACTACTTGCCACGATCATCACCCTCGGCTCCGGCGGATCTGGGGGCGTTTTCGCGCCTTCGCTCTTTATGGGGGCAATGATGGGGTACGTCTTTGGGCAGGCCGCGAACCACTTTTTCCCGATCATCACCGCCCCTGCGGGAGCTTATGCGCTGGTGGGGATGTCGGCCTTCTTTGCCGGGGCCGCCCACGCGCCGGTGACAGCCATCCTCATCCTGTTCGAGATGACCGATGATTATTCGATCATTCTCCCGCTAATGCTGGCAACCGTGGTGAGCACCCTGATCTCGCGCATCATCAGCCGCGAGTCTATCTACACCCTCAAATTGACCCGCCGCGGTATCCATTTGGAGCAGGGGCAGGATATTGACGTCATGCAAGGGGTGACGGTCGGTGAGGCCATGACCACCAATGTGGACGTGGTCTCTATGAACATGCCCCTGGAAGAATTGGCCGCCGAATTCGAACACACTCATCATCACGGCTTCCCCGTGGTGGGTGATAGAGGAAATTTAGTAGGGATGGTCAGCCTGCAAGATTTGGAGCGGGCAAAGGCACGCGGCCCGCTCGAAGGAAAAACAGTGGCCGACATCGCTACCACCGATGATTTGGCGGTGATCTATCCTCACGAGATGATGTGGAAGGCATTGCGCAGGTTGGGAAGCCGCAATATAGGGCGGCTGCCGGTGGTCGAGGAAGAAGGGTCGCGCAAACTGGTAGGCATGGTGCGGCGGAGTGACATCGTCCGCGCTTATACCAGGGCCATCACCAAGCGGGCGCACCAACAGCACCGGGCCGAGGTCGAGCGCCTGGGGAGGTTGGACAGCACATCGTTCGAGCACATTGAGCTGACCACCGAATCGCCGGTCGTGGGGCAACAGATCCAAGAAATTAGCTTACCGCAAAATTGCCTCATCGTCTCGGTGCGCCGGGGGCGCAAGCTGCGTATACCTCGTGGCAACACGACACTTCAGAGCGGCGACCGGCTGCTCGTTTTCGCCGACCATGGTTGCGTAGCGACGGTGCGCCGGATTCTGGCCGGTGATGCTGCTCCGGTAGACGAGTGTGAGTAATATACCCATAGTCGGCGTCATGCTTTCCGACGCCGACTATGAGCATCAGTCCAACATCACCACCCGCACCCGCGCACCGGCAGGCACGTGATCCCACTCCTCCGGGATAATCGCCAGCCCGTTCGCCTTGACCATCGAATTGAGGATGCCCGATCCTTGCCCGCCGGTGAGATAAGCGCGATATTCTCCCTCACGCCACTCGACGCGGACGCGCAGGTAGTGGCGGCGCTCGTCCTTGCGCCGCACCTCGTCCATCAGCGTGGCCTCTACCGTGGGCCGCTGCCAGTCGCTCACACCCAGCATTTTCAGAATGGCCGGGCGGACAAACATCTCGAAGGAGACCATGACCGAGACCGGGTTGCCGGGCAGGCCCAGGAATGGGACACCGTCAATTTGGCCGAACGCGAGCGGTTTGCCCGGTTTCATGCGCACCTTCCAGAAATCAATCGTGCCTTCGGCGGTGAGCACGTTCTTGACCAGGTCAAAATCGCCCATTGAGACGCCACCAGAGGTGATGAGCAAATCCACGTTCTGCGCCAACCCGGCGCGAATCTTTTCCGTCAGTTCCCCCACCCGGTCGCGGGCGATGCCCAGCAACAGCGGCACGCCCCCCAATTTGAGCACCTGGGCCGCGTTAGAATAGCTGTTGGCATTGCGAATCTTGCCCGGCGCGAGCGGGGTGTCAAT
>QMOE01000121.1 GCA_003648125.1 Chloroflexota bacterium | reverse complement strand
GTCCCGGTGTTATTGTTCAGTGGCTTGGTCCTACCGTCCCGCCAGCCACGAGACGACCAGCGTCAGTACCTCACCACTGGAAGCGAGCCGGTCTGGGTCCACGCGGTCGGCGGTATCGGAGGGCAGGTAGAAATCTTCTTCCGCTTCGTCCCAGATGAGTTTGGAGGTGGGGATGCCCACAGTGTTGAAGGGGGTATGCCAGCCCGCGCCGGTGTTGCCCGCGCGCCACGCCCGCCGGTCTAATTGGGGATAGCCGGACTCAAAGCGGTGGATCAGCGCCAGGTCGTGCTCCCGCGTGCCGTGGAACATTAGTTTGTACCCCTTGCCCCCGGCGATTGCTTCCAGCGCGATCACGCCCACGGTTTGCGTCAGCGGGACGTTGGGAGCGGCCAGGTAATGGGCGACTCCGGCGCTGCCCAACTCCTCCGCGCCCCAGGCGGCAAAGAGCACGCTGCGGGCGGGGCGATAGCCGGCCGATTGCCACACTTGCGCCATCTCCAACATCGCCGCCACGCCGGATGCGTTCTGGTTGGCACCGGGAAAGTAAAAGCCATCCGGCAACCGCCCGATGTGGTCATAGTGCGCGCCGACGAGGATCACCTCGTCCGCCAGGTCGGGATCGCTGCCCGGCAGCAGGCCCAGGACGTTGGCGGTGAGCGTGGTTGTGACCGGGGGACGCGCGAGCGACAGACGCGCCCGCACGCCCAGCGGGAGCGATGGAGGCGACAATGTCAACTCTCTCTGCTCAATCCCCAGTTGTTCTAGCAGGGTCTCAAAGGCGGGACCCGTGATCTCGAACACGGGGATGTTGGTCTCTGTCCCCGAGACGACCTGGGCGTAGCTCGATTGCAGATCGTCGGATTCCTGGCCGGTGACGACGATCACGCCGCCCGCGCCGTGCTCTTCCAATTGCTGGATGCGAGCGTCGCTGATATTCTCCTCGAGCGCCACCGCCCCGCCGAACTGCATTCCCTCCAGATTGCCCTGTCGCACCCACACCAACTCTCCCCCGGCAACGCCTTGCCCGGCGCTGTGCCCTGAGCCTGTCGAAGGGCGCTCCAGAAAATCCTGGCGATAGGTGAACGTGTGGAGCAGCGCGCCATCGCCATCCAACAGCGCAAAGGTGGGCACGCTGACAGCCTGCGTGTAGGATACGGGAAGCTGTTGCAGATAGCTCAGTTGCGTATCGCTCACCGGATCGCCGAGAGGCTCTAACCCCAGGGCGGCGAATTGCGCGGCGATATAGTCCGCGGTCAGGTCTGCGCCGGGAGAGCCGGCCCGCCGCCCGCCGAACTCGGGGCTGGCGAGCGTGGCGACGTGTTCCATCGCCCGCTCGGAGTCAAAACGTTGAGCCAGTGACAGCAGATCGCCTGGAACGCCGGCGATGCGGGCGTACTCGCGCCACTCCTCCTGGAAGGTCGCCGGGTCAGCGCCCAGGGCGGCCCGCAGGTTGGCGGCGGTATCTTCGGAGGCGATGGAGCGGGCGACGAGGCGGCGCAGTCCCGCCAACCCGTGCCGCTCGACGATGAACTCGACCAGCGACCATGATTGAGCGCGGAAAAGATCGGCCTGGCCGTCTGGGACCTCTATCCAAGACGGTATCTCGTAGAGCGGAAATTCGTTGTGGCGGCGGACGGCGTCCTGCACGACGGGCCAGTATTTCCCGGCTGCCCAATGCGCGCCCAGCGGCGTCGCGCGACCGGCCTCGAAAGCGGCGATTCCCTCGCGCAGCCAATCGGTCTCTAGTTCTTGTGCGGATAGCGACTGGAGGGTCAACTCGCGGGCGATGGCCTCCTGGATGGCGCGCTCGCCGCCCTCTCGCAGCCAGAGCTTGATAGCCGTCCCCGGCCCCGCCCAACTGTCCACGTCGGGCTGGGAGGGGGAGATAGAGGCGCGGAAGAGGTCGGCGTCGCCGTAGAGTTTGATCTCCTGGGTCAGCGGGATTGTGGCGTCCAGGTCGGCGGAGATTTGGGCGTAGGCCTCCTCCGCCAAATCGAGGATGCGTTGTGGGTCAACAGCGTCGCCCCCCTGGTGCTTGAGGATAAAGTGCTCGCCGGCCAGATTGTTCCAGTCCACGCCGGCGTAGAGCCAGCGACCGCCCGCGCGCGTGAAACGGGCGTCGTAAGTGACCTGCGAGACGGTCAGCGCGACGACGGCCTCATCCCCGCCGGGCGACCAGGCGACGATCTCGCCCGTGGCCTCGTAAGAGGTGATGGGGTGCTCGGCCAGACCGGCAAACCAGTTCCGCTGCTCGGCTCGCAGGACGGCGTTGCTGGGGTCGAGGGTGGCGAGGAACCCCGCTTCATCCCCGGCAAGCGCCGCCTCAACGCGGGCGGCGATGGCAGCCTGGATCGCCGAGGAGTCGGCGCGCAACGGATCGAGCCGGTCGGCGCGCCAGGCGGCCTCGAATTGGGACAGGGAGAGGCCCAGGGCTTGTTGGAAAGCGGCCTCCTGACCGCTCCGTCCCCAGGCGGCGCACAGGTCGCGCAGGCCGGCGACGCTGTACCGGTCGAGGAGGTACTCGGCGGCGCCCCAGGCTTGAGCGCGCAGCGGTTGCGCCTCCGAGTCGGGGAGATCGGCCAGGGCGGGAAAGTCGAGTAGCGGAGTGATGGCGTCGCTCGCGGCGAGGAGGGATAAATAGTCCGCCGCATCTCCGTTTTCGTAATGGAGCGCCAGCCCCTCCCGCAGCCAGTTCCCCTCGCCGGGCGGCAGTCCCATCTGGTTGAGGGCCAGGTGAACGATGACGGGCGTGATGGGCTGGGCCAGGGTGAGTTCGACCAATCGCTCTGACGAAATGAGCCAGCCGGTTTCGCGGTCGGCGGCCGGGCGGGCGATGGCCCGCAGCGTGGCCGCGTTGGGATAGTAGATGCAGCGGGTGGAGGTGATGGGTTCCACTCCCATGTCGGCGGTGATGGCCAGGTATGCCTGCTGGGTGGTGGAGAGCAATTGACTGCTTTCTACGGGTACGTCGGGGAAGCGGGCGACGGTGAGCGCGTTGCCGGAGAGCGTATCCATCTCGTATCCGGCCCAGTACCACGCCCCGTCCCGCTGGACAAAGCGCGCGTCGTAGAAGGCGGGCGACTCGCGTCGCGCGGCGTCGGCCCAGCGATAGGCCAAACTGAGGCTCACGATTGCTTTGTCGTCGCCGATACGAAAGCGGCTGGGTTCAATTTCTATCTCGGCCAGCTCGCGCGACCAGATGTTATCGAACCAGGCGGCTTGGGCAGTTTGTAGGGCTTGCCCTGAGCCTGTCGAAGGGGCGGCGGGATCCAGCCCGGCGAGAAATGCGTCCCGGTCGCCAGTGGCGATGGCGGCTTCCAGTCGCTCCACTGCCCGCTCCAGCTCAACGTGCCCCTGCGCCAGCGCGGCCAGCGTGTGGGCAGAGAGCACGCCGGCTTGTTTGAGCTTTTCCGGCTCTATGACCGCGACCACGTCCTCTGGGGTGTGATAGTAGGTATCGGGCCAGTAGATGAGATTGGCGGCCGGTATCCCGGCCTCGTGGAAGGCCATGTGGTCGCTGCGCCCGTCAAAGGTGAGGGTGGTGGTGATACCATAGGTTTCGGCTCCGGCCTGGAGTTGGGCAGCCACGGCCCCCTCGCCGTCCACGCGCAGCGACTCGCCCGCGCCGACCATGTCCAGGTTGAGGTTGGCGACGGTGAGGGTGAGCGGATAGGTGGGATGCTGCGCATAGTAGCGAGAGCCTAGCAGTCCCAGCTCCTCACCATCCCAGGCGGCAAAGAGCACGCTGCGGGCGGGATGGTAGCTCTGCGTCTGCCACAGCCGGGCGATTTCCAGCATCGCGGCGACGCCGGAGCCGTTATCGTTGGCCCCGTTCATCACGGCTCCGTCTGGCTCAGTTCCCAGGTGGTCATAGTGCGCGCCGATGACGACGATCTCGTCGCCGTGTTCGGGATCGGAGCCGGGCAGCAGGCCCAGGACGTTGCGGGCCTCAACATCTTCTTGCTCTTCGACTACCACGGCCAGGCGCGCGGTGACAGAGAGAGGCGTGGCGGTAAAGCGCAGGCTCAACCCATCCAGCGTATGGTCTGTGCCGACGAGCAAATCCTCAGCGACGTTTTCAGAGATCAGGTAAGCGGGGATGGTCTGGGGCACCCAGGCGGTCTCGCGGTATCCGCCCCGGCGGAATGGCTCTCCCTCTTTCTTCTCCCTGTCCAACAGCAGCAGCCCACCGATCTGGTGCTCAATGGCCTGGCGGTAGACATCGTCGTTGTTGGTGTAGCGGCACAGCAGGATTTTGCCGACCAAGTCGAGACCGGCATAGTCTGCGTGCAAGCACTCGTTCAGCCAGACGACCGGCCCCTCTCCCTCTCCCGCGCCGACGTAGCCGCCGGTGAGGGCGCGGTAATCGCTGCGATAGGCGTAGGCGCGGGTGAGCGTCTCTCCGGCGGGAGGGATAATGGCGAGAGCGGGCGGCTCTATGATGCGCCCGTAGGGTGCGGTAAAGTTCTGAAAGTAGTCGCCGTCCACGCCGGCCGGCTGCAATCCATACTTGGCCAAGGCGGCGGCGATATAGTCGCCCGCGGCTCGCCCGCCGGGGGTGCCGGGCTGGCGGCCGGCCAGTTCGTCGCTGGCGAGATAGGCGATGTGCTCCAGCGCCTGCTCCTCGTCAAACTCGAAGGCGCGGTCGGCATAGTTGCTGGCGCGCACCGGCTGCCCCACGACGATCTCCGCCGAGCCGGGCGTGGGCCGCGCGTCGTCGGGGACGCTCGTGCTGGCCGCCGACGGCAACTGGAACTGCTGGATGGTCGGCTCGGCCGCTTCTTGGGGCGTGGATGGACGGAGCAGAGTCCACAGGTAGATCAGGATGCCGGCCTGCACGACTGCCAGGATGGCGATCAGGTTGATGAGTGTGCGGCGGTTGAGGCGAGAGCGGTTGCTGTGTGTTTCATCCATTGCTTGTTTTGCTTTTGGGGTTTGAGTATGATATAATTGTGTGTGTCAAAAGCCTCGGAGGGCAAGAATTATGATGATTAGAGAACCCGTAACCGCAGTTTACGAAGGGAAAGGCCTCATCCGCTTGCGCGGGCACTTTCCGCAACTGCAAAAAGATCAAGACCTGCTACTCACTATTCTGCCCGTTCCCCACAAAGCTGACGAAGCGCGCCCATCTCCCTGGGAGCATTTTTGTCAGATTGTGGACGAACTGCGCCACTATGAACAAAAGTATGACATGACTTCTGAAGAATTTTATCGGCAATTTCAGAGCGGGGCGCTTCAAGAAGGCCCCTTTGATTACTTTGACTGGCGCGTTCTCTGCGACGGCTACCGGCGCATGCAGAAGCGATTTGGCTTTTCACGCGAGCGGATCGCCGATGCCTAACGGTCGCTTTCTCCGCTACTATTGGCAGATTCGCACTTTGCTCAACGAAAACATCCACCTTCTGGATATTGAGCACCCAGCCTATGAAATCTGTCAGGATTATGAGACGGAATACGCGGGTACTTTCCGAGCCAGTGTTGTCTTTGAGAACGGTTCACGACTGATTGTGCGCTTTTCACTCCGGGCGGATGAGGATATTGAGGAGTACGGCTATGCCTATCAGTATCTCGATCCCCAGGGCGAGCGAATCTTTCGCTACGATGATGCTTCTCATCACCCTGATGTTTCCACTCACCCGCATCATTTGCATCGCGGGCCTGAGCCTTCAGGACGCGGGAGGGACAAAGCTTGCGCACTTGATATCCAGCGTGTTGATTTTGCCACTATCTTTGCCAAGATTGTAAGACGATATTTATCTGACTAGACTCGCTCCTTGATTTTGCCTTACGGCGACCAAACTCCCATTCCCTCAAACCCCTCGCCCGCGGTCAATTGTTCCGTTTGGCCGGACGCGACGTCGTAGAGCCACAAGTCGGCGCGCGGCATGCCTGGGCTGCGGCTCAAATGCCCCCAGGTGAACGTCAACCTCTGACCGTCGGACGACCAGCGGGGCCAGCCCACCCAGCCGTGCCCCTCGGCGAGCGTGGCGATCTCGCCCGTCTCTACGGTGATGATTTTCATAATGGTGGCGTACCCTTGCCGGTAGTGCCCGGCGGTGGCGACGGCGACGCGCGCGCCGTCCGGCGACCAGGCGATCTCTACCGGCTGCATCGTCATCTGCGCGATTGGGCGCGGGGTCAGGCCTTGGTCATCCTCTAGTTCGATGACGAGGACATCTTGTGACGTATAGTCGCCGACAACGATGGATTCTCCGTCCGGCGACCAATCCGCCATCATCGCCCCGCGAAAGAGTTCGGTGATCTCTGCGCCGTCCGTGGACATCAGGTGGACGTAGGTTCTGGCGTCCGGGTCGCCGCTGACGACGAGTAGTTTGTCTTCTATAGGCGACCAGGCCAGTTGGTGAATTTCCGAGGGGAAGGTGAGGTTGCGCTCGACCTCGCCGGAATCGGCCCGGACGATGTGGATGACGCTGTGGGCCTCCTCCTCCTCTCCTTCCGCCTTCTCCCAGGATACAAAGGCCAGTCGCGCCCCGTCGGGTGACCAGAGGGGTTGGATTAAGCCGGATTTGGCGTCGCTGACCTGGACGTGCTGCGAGCCATCAGCCGCCGACACCCACACCGCGGCCTCGCCATCATTGTCCGCGAAGGGGTCCCCTGTTGTCCCCGCGTAGGCCACGCGCTGGCCGTCGGGAGACCAGGCCGGGAAAATACAAAAGTTCAGGTCAGAGTTAGAGGCCCGCCGCACGTTCGAGCCGTCGGCGCTCATCGTGTAGATGGCGACCTCCCCATCCTGGTCGGAGACGAAGGCGATGCGCTGTTCGCCGGTGGGCGTGTCTGTGCTTTGGACGATGGCTGCCGGTTGCTCTGCGGCAGGGGTGTTCCCTCCCTGCGCACGGGACAGGGTCAGGTAGAGAGCCAGCCCGCCGGTGACGAGCACCGATAGGGTCAGTGTCCCCAGGATCGTCATTAGTAGTCTGTTTGAGTGG
>QMOE01000120.1 GCA_003648125.1 Chloroflexota bacterium | reverse complement strand
GGCAGCAGGTCGAGAACTTGCTCTCTGAACAGAAAGGCAGGTTTGGAAACCTGCCCTACAGTCAGCGCGATTTCCAATCGCAGCTACAGCGTGTAAACGCCACGGAATATTGAAAAGATACGAACTTGACATTGGTAGGTTCTCTTAAAAAAACCTCTGTGCCTGCCTATCGGCCAGACAGGCGTCTCTGCGAGTTCTCCGCGAATCTCTGTGTAACAGAAATTTGTTTCTAACACTCGATCAACTCGCGCTCTGTCTCCGTCAGCAGTTCGTAGCCATCTGGTCGCACGACGACGGTATCTTCCAATTTGACCATCATCCCCTGGGCGGGTGCGCTGATCTCTATCTCGATTGCCAGCACCATCCCCGCTTGTAAGCACGTCTCGACGCGGGGCCAGAGCACGGGTGGCTCATCCAGTTCCAAGCCGATGCCGTGACCGACAAATCCGGGCAACACCAGGCTGCCGGGGGCAAAGTGGGGTGGGGCGCCCTGCGCGATTATCGCTTCGGCCAGCGGGTAGAGATCGGCGGCGGGGACGCCGGGGCGCAGTGCTCCGAGTACGGCATTTTCTGTGGCGCGAACTAGCTCAAAGAGTGCGCGCTGTTGCTCCGTGGCCGCTCCCACGACAAAAGTGCGGGATTCGTCTCCGGTATAGCCCTCGTAGGTTGAACCAATGTCCACGACCACCAGATCGCCCGACCGCATCGCCCGACGGGAGGGGCCGTAGGGCATGGCCGGCCCCAGCCCCGCGCCGGTTATCACCAACCCGTGCCCGCCGCGGATGGTCAGGTTTTCTCCGCTCGCCAGCAGCACCCCCGCCCCACGCGCTCCCGGATGGCGCAGCGGCTGGAATCCCTCGTGACCGGCCCGTCGCATTGCTGTTTCTACCTCGGCCGCCAGCGTCAGCTCGCTCACCCCCGGCGCGATGGTCCGAGCGGCGGCGGCGTGACCGGCGTCGGCCACGGCCACAGCGCCCCGCGTGGCAGCGATCTCGCCCTTGTCCTTGACCATGCGCTGGGCCATCACCAGCGGGGAGATGTCGGTCAGCGACCAGGCAGGGAAGGTCTCTTGTAATCGTTGATAAAGCCGCGCCGAGATCAAGTCCATCTCGGTGCCTATCGCGCCGCTGGTCAATCCCAATTCGTCCACGATCTCGGCGATGCCGGAAAATCCCTTCATCGGCTCGACGCGGGTGACTGTGGCCTCTTTCCGGGCGTACTCGATCCCGCGCCGGACAAAGAGGACGGTATCGTCTGGAGAGATGAGCAGAGCCGCCGGGCGTACTGTGCCAGCGTAGTAGAGTATGTCACGGTGATGGAGCAAGAGGGCGGCGTCCATTCCCGCTTGGGTCATACGTGCGCAGAGTCTAGTTAGTCGGTGGTTGATTTTGTCCTCCTTCGTCACCCCCCGGCGATGAGGTGAATCACCCACACGTCCGCGTCGTCGGGGATGGCGCGGGTGGGGTATTGCTTCCGGGGGATCACCTCGCCGTTGATTTTGACGATGATGTGGGCAAAGGTGTAGCGGAAACGCTCCAGCAGGCCAGATATGGTCAGCCCTTTCTCCCATTCGATCTCGTCGCGGTCGTTGATGCGAATCATGATCAAGCGAAGGTGCGATGCACTCGAGTGCGCTACAGATGCTTTTCCACCACAGCTACGACGTCGGGATAGTCAATCCCTAGCTTTTTCAGCGTCTCGACCTTGGGAACCGCGTTTTCCGTCCAGCCGCGCCGCTCGTAGACGGCGTCCTTTAGCTTTTCGTACTGTTCCTCCCGGTACTCGCGCAGCGCGGCCATCTTTGCCTCGGTCGTCATTCCCGCCGGGGCCAGGTTGAGGATTTCCTGCAACTGCTTGTCGTACCGCTCAGCCCGCGACTCGTATTCCTCGATTGTCACCGGCCCCTGTGAGCGATAGGGCACGTTGTCATGATCGCGCAACCCGTGGCCCAGTCGGATGTTGAACACCCGTTGCAAGTTGTAGACTCGCTCGGACATGGCGATAATGTCCTCTTTGGTGATCTCTTGCCCGGTGACGCCGGAAAAGACGTCCACGTAATTCTGGACGTGTTCGGGAATCTTGGCCGGCTCGTCGGTCTCGGCGTTGTCGGGGGGCTGGGTGTCGTTCCAGGGCAGCTTGCAAAAGCCGCACAGGCCGAACCAGGTGCGGAACATTGGAAAGTAATGCAGCGCCTCCGCCTTGTCCTCAAAGGTTGGCAGGAGATTGCTCACCTGATCCATAAAGATGAGCCAGGCCTCGTCGTGCTGGGGGCCTTTGTTGGTCAGGCCGTAGCCGCCCTGCTGGGCCAGTGACTCTTTGGTGACGTACTCGGAATACTCTAACCCCTTGGCCTCCATGCCAATGTCCTGCAAGAAAGCAGGGTCGGCCCCAAAGTGCTCGGCAAAGTAGGTCTTCATCCGCCGGATGCCCTGTCCGACGATTTTGCCAAAGCCCTCGCCGCGCGCCATCAGGTGCAGCAGTTCGACCGCCGCGCTGGCGTTGCCAAAGTTCAGTTCCAGCCCGCCGGTTTTCTCCTGGTCCAGGATGCCGGCCTCGTAACACTCCATCACGAAAGCAGTGCCGGTGCCGAAGGAGATGGTGTCAATGCCGTAGGTGTCGCAGTAAAAGTTGATTTCCAAAAGCGCCCAGGGTTCAAAGATGCAGCAGTTGGAACCGCACCCGGCGATGGTCTCGTACTCGGGGCCGTCCACGATGACTTGCTCTCCTTTGTAGGGGCCGGTGCGGAGGGTGTAGCCATCCACGGCGTGGGCGCAGGCCAGGGTGCAGCCGTACCAGCAGCCGTCGGGCAGTCCCTGGGTGTAACGCGCTTCCCACACGTCCCCGTTGATTTTGGGCGTATCGGGGTGGGTGCCGAACTTGTAGTTGTGGACGGGCAGCAGGTCATAGTCATCCATAATCTGGGCCAGGTAGGAAGTGCCCCGGCGGCGCATACGGCACTGCTCGTCGTCGTGGTCGTGAATCTCTTTGTGGAGCTTGGTGCCGGCGCGGGCGATGCGAGCCGGGTCGGCCGGGTGGTTAGAGTCGCCACGCACGGGCGCGCTATTGACTACCAGGGCCTTGATGCGCTTATCGCGAAAGACGGTGCCGATGCCTCCCCGTCCGGCCTGTTTGAAGCGCGGCGCTTTCCGCTTGCGATCATAGAGGCTAAAGTTGAGACAGCCCATCCGTGTGTGCTCAGATCCGGTCCCGGCAGAGACGGTGGACATGTAGTAGCGATCCTCCTCCGTTTCCGCCATCTCGTTGATCAACCAATGGCCCACCAGGTGGGTGTCCACTGGTACGTTGTCCGCCTCCTCAATGGTGATGCGCCCGCCTGGGCCGTCAATCACGACGATGATGTCCTTTTCCGCCTTGCCCTGGATTTCGAGCGCGTCCCAGCCGGCGAACTTTAAGAGTGGCCCAAAGTGCCCGCCGACGTTACTATCTATCACCACCTCGGTGAGGGGGGAGATGGAAGCCACCAGCGACTTGCCGGCACCGGGGTATTGGGTGATGCCGCCGCAAGGCCCGGAGGAGATGACGATTTCGTTCTCTGGGTCGTTCCATTTGGTGTTGTCTTTGACGCCGTGCCACAGCAGCCACAGGTCAAAGCCGCGTCCGCCGACGAACTTTTTCTTCATCTCGTCCGTGACCGGTTTGGCCTCAATGGTGTTATCGGATAGGTTGACGTAGAGCGTTTGACCGGTGTAGCCGCGCTCCACGTCCGAGGGTTTGTAGGCGTACTCGGCCAGTACGCGACGGGTTGTTTGCTTGGACATAATTTTCGCCTCCTTAATTTTTATCAATGATGGTCAGTGCCTCGGCCGGGCACTCATCGGCGCACTTGCCACAGGAAATGCACTTGAAGGGTTGCGTTTGGTCGGGATGGTAGAACATGGCCCCCTGTGGGCAAAAGCCGACGCAGGATAGGCAGCCCACGCACAGCTTTTTCCGCAGCCGGACGATGCCTTTCTTGTCCCGGTAGAGGGCCTCGGTGGGGCAGACCGCGATGCACTCGCCGCACTGATCACAAAAGACGGCGCTGAGGATGCCTTGTCCGTCGCCGCGGATGCGGATGCTCGACTTTTCCGCGTCGGCCACCTTGAACCACGTCTCGGAACAGACCTCCTCGCAGATGTAACAGCCGGTACAGAGTTCTGGATCGTAGGATAGGACTTTCATAGTGCGCTCTCCTTTTAGCTGGTGAATGATATTGGTGTGTTTCAGTTCAGTTGAAAGCGCCGATCAGCAATTCCCGTTTTGTAGATGCGTCATTCCGAGCGGAACGGAGCGCAGCGGAGTGGAGTCGAGGAATCTCCATTTGCAGTGGCGCGAGCAATCTTGATAGAGATTCCTCGACTCCCTTCAGTCCCTTCGACAGGCTCAGGGCAGGCTGCTATGCTCCTTCCGGTCGCTCGGAATGACGGTGACCGGCTACTTGACCGGCGAAATGTCTTACTCCAACTCATTTGAAATGCACCCGAATGATATTGTTTCCACTTTGCACTTGCTATTTTATCACATCTGGACGGAAAACCAAAGTGTGGAGTGGCCTGCTTTGCTAGTGTCATGTTTCCGCCGTACACCGGTCAAAGTAGCGATTCCTGCGCACTTGACAAACCAGGCCCGAACAGGGAGAATACATGCAACCCTGCCGAGATTCGCGCGTATATAGGGTGTCTAGGCTGGGGTGGGAGCGATACGTGTCGTGAGCGACGAAACAGAGTGGATTCAACTGGCGCGCAAGGGTGACCAAGTTGCATTTGGCCGCTTGGTCGTGGCTTACCAGACGCCTGTTTATAATTTGGCGTACCGCATGTTGGGTAACTCGGTCGAAGCTGAGGACGCGGCGCAAGAATCGTTCCTGCGGGCCTATACACGCTTGCATACTTATGATCCAGAGCGTCCTTTCCGCTCCTGGATGCTATCTATCGCTTCTCACTATTGTATTGATCGGTTGCGTCGGCGGCGCATCAACTGGCTGTCACTCGAAGACGAGTTCGCCAGACCTATACGGTTGGCGAGTGACAATCCCGAACCGGAGGCTGCGGTGGCGCAGCGGGAGCGCGAAGGGTACATCCAACAACTATTGGCTGTCCTCTCTCCCACTGACCGGGCCGCAATCACACTGCTCTATTGGTACGACTACTCTTACGAGGAAATCGCTGAGACCCTGAATCTGACGGTGAGCGCGATCAAATCTCGCCTCTTCCGCGCCCGGCGCGCTCTGGCAAAGACAGTGCAAGGAGAACCAGAATATGCGATGTAAACAGGCCGTTCAAATGATGTCCGAGCGGTTAGATGGTCGCCTCGATGGCGCAGAGATCGCGCTCCTGGACGAGCATGTGGCTGCGTGTGATGCGTGCCAGGCCGAGTGGCGAAAGTTGCAATCGCTCGATGCTCTGTTTGCCGCCGCGCCGGTGATGCCGGCCCCGCTCCGTGTACGCGTACAGGTGATGACCCGCCTGGCCCGCCGGGACCAGGCCCGCCGCGCGCTCGTCGGCGGCACGGCGTTGGGTCTGGGAACAGTGGCGCTGGCACTGCTGGCGCTGGCCCCGCTTCTCCTGGGCTTGCTGGGTGCGACGGGCGTCCTGCCGGCGCTGATCAGCGGCGGCCCAGAGACCATTGTTCAGATATTGGCTTTCCTGGAAACAGCCAGCCATGCACTGCTCGTATTGGCAGAAAAGTTCATCGTTCCGTTGGCCTTTACGGGCTTGTGCAGCCTGACGGTGGCGTTTACGTTGAACGGCCTGTGGTTAGGCGCAATGCGCCGCTTGCGTGCAGTACATTAGCGGGTTTGAGAGTTCGCAACTGACTGACAAAACTATGTTGGCCCTGAGAGCAAGAAATAGAACGCAGATTCACAAAGGAGAATTCAAATGAGACTAGGCACAATTTTAATGGCTGGGCTTTTGTTGCTGGGTAGCCAACTCGCGTGTTGCGCCATAACTGCACCGCAGATGCCGGATATCGAGATCAACGTGCCGACCATCGAAGTTGGGGAGACGCGGGACGAGCAGGAGACAATCCCGCTCGCGGACGCCGAATCGGCTTCTGTCGAGATCCTCTTCGGCGCGGGCGATTTGGAGGTGGCAGCGGACGCTTCTGATCAACTCTTCTCCGGCCGCTTCCGTTACAACGTCGTGGAATGGGAGCCGGAGGTGACTTTTGAAAATGGCGTGCTGACAGTCGAGCAGGGGGGCACGGGAACGAAATGGGGTTTCCCGACCGGAAGTACGCGCAATGAGTGGGAGTTGACGTTTTCACCCGATATACCGCTTGAGATGGAAATCAAAGTTGGCGCCGGTAAGGGAGACCTGGACTTTAGCGGGCTGCAACTGGCGGGGCTAGGCCTGGAACTAGGCGCGGGTGACTTTGAGATACAATTCGACGAGCCGAACGAGATTGAGATGAGCCGGTTCACGCTGGATGCTGGAGCTTCAAAGCTAGAGGTGTATGGGCTTGGATACGCCAGCCCGGAGGAGATAGAGGTGCAAGGCGGTGTGGGTGACGTCACTCTGGACTTTACGGGGGACTGGGCGCGCTCGTCCGATGTGCAGGTCACGGCCGGCGTTGGCTCGGTCACGCTCCACCTGCCAGACGACGTCGGCGTGCGAGTCGAGGTGGATGGCGGCCTATCGAGCGTGGATGCGTCGGGCCTGGAGCGCGAGGGTGATGCTTACGTCAATGAGGCCTTTGGCGAGGCGGAGATAGAACTGCGCATCCACGTCACCACGGGCGTTGGAGCTTTGCGCCTGCTCCAAGTCTCTAACTGAACGTAGGCAAGTTGCCGACTTGCTCTACTTACGGAGGTAAGATTATGCATAGACGATGGATGATTATCTGGCTGATCGTGCTGCTGGCTGGAGGACTGTGCTTCCCAATTGCACCGGCACTGGCGGGCGGCAGCCCGCCGGATGATGACGGTATCACTATTTGGAACGATGACT
>QMOE01000119.1 GCA_003648125.1 Chloroflexota bacterium | reverse complement strand
GTTGCCAAAGCCGCTCACCTGGTTTCGACAAGCTCAACCCAAGCCGCCCCGCTACGGGCTACTCAACCAACGCTCGCTACTGCTCACCCCAAATCAAATGAAACACACTCATTTGAGCTTTGCCAGTCTGAGAGGACAACCCTATGGAACCTGTGACCGAGCAATTGGAGCAAGAAATCAGTCTCCTGCACACCCACATCTGCGAGGGGTTGGGAGACCCCAAGCGTGTGCTCATTCTCTACCTTCTGGCCGACCAGCCCCGCAACGTCACGGAGCTGACGGAGGCGCTGGGCGTTTCCCAACCCACCGTCTCTCACCACCTGAAACTCCTCCGCGACCGCTGTCTGGTAAAAGCGGAACGTGATGGCACCTCCATCTACTACTCCCTGGCCGACCAGCGTATCATTGAGGCGCTGAATATCATGCGCGAGATGCTGGCTGACATTTTGACTCACCGGGCAAGCCTGATGGAGGTTTCGCGTTGAGCCTGGCTGGAGGAACGCCAGCATCTTGCTTGCATTTGGCGACCAAGATGGTCGCGTTCCCCCAGGATATTGAGAAGATACTGAGGGGGTAACTGACAGACAGGACAAGACTGATCCTGCACCAAAAAGCCAGGTTTCTTTGAGAAACCTGGCTTTTTTCTCGCCACCACGATTTCGATGCGAAAAAGGGCACGCGCTTAAACATCCTGGTGATTACCCACAAGTATGCAGATGTCTAGTTCGAGGCGATCATTTTTTCACCACAGAGGCACAGAGGACACCGAGATAGAATATTTTAGTGTTTTCTCTGTGCTCTCTGTGTCTCTGTGGTGAGATGTGGGTAATCACCAGTTAAACATCTCGTTGACAGTGTTTCCTATTCGTGGTATAGTCCACCCCACACTTTTGACAATCTCTACAGCCAAGAAAAGGAAGCACTGTATATGGCAGGCAAAACCAAGTTCATCTTCGCTGGGCTGCTGATCGTGGCCGCCGTGGCGTATCTGATCATCAGCAACACCGGCAGCACGGCACATTACTTTCTCACCGTCGAAGAATTGCAGGCACAAGGAGATCGAGTCGCCGGGCGCAACGTCACCGTCTCCGGCGCGGTGTTGGGAGATACCATCGTCTACGACCCCTCCGTCCCCCGCGTGACCTTCACCGTCGTCGAGGTGCCGGGCGATCCTGAAGAAGTAGAACAGGCCGGGGGATTGGCAAAAGTGTTGCACGACGCCGTCAACGATGCAACCGCCCCCCGCCTGGAAGTGGTCTACGAAGACGTAAAACCGGACCTGCTGCAGGACGAAGCGCAGGCCATTATGCGCGGCCAGTTGGGTGCGGACGGCCACTTCCACGCCGATGAAGTATTGCTCAAGTGCCCCACCCGGTACGAGGAGGATGTGCCAGAACAAGTCGAGGAATCATAATGCTGGCAGAAATAGGCTCTATCCTCACTGGGCTGGCGCTGGCCGTGGCGCTCTACGCGGCCGGCGCTGCCTTTTGGTCCATCCATCGCTCCGATTCACGCTGGGCGCAAAGCGCACGCAACGGAGTCTACGCCGCGACGGGGTTGCTGGGGGTGGCGTTCCTGCTCCTCCTGGCGGCCTTTCTGAACGACCAGTTCCAAATCAAATACGTGGCCGAACACTCGAGCCGCGCTCTCCCGCTCTACCTCAAGGCTTCGGCTGTGTGGGCTGGGCAAGAGGGATCACTGCTGCTATGGTCGTTCCTGCAGGCACTGTTCACCGCGCTGGTGGTCCGGTCATCTGGAGGCGGCTCTCCGCTCAAGGGCGACGCAGCGCGTCGCCCCTACTGGGCGACGGTTTTCTTGAGCCTCATCACCGCTTTCTTCACCGGTGTGACGCTCTTTCTCTCCAACCCCTTTGCTCAGATGGCAACTGTGCCGGCGGACGGTCAGGGGATGAATCCCCTGCTGCGCCATCCCGGTATGATCTTTCACCCACCGGCGATGTACCTGGGATACGTGGGGCTGGCGGTGCCTTTCGCCTTTGCGCTGGCGGCGCTGGTCACACGGCAAGTGGACGACTGGCCCACCGTCACCCGCCGCTGGACTCTGGCAGCCTGGCTCTTTTTGGGGATCGGGCTGCTGCTGGGGATGCGCTGGTCATACGACGTGTTGGGCTGGGGCGGCTACTGGGGCTGGGATCCGGTGGAGAACGCCGGGCTGATGCCCTGGCTCACCGCCACCGCGCTCCTCCACGCTACGGTGATGCAAGAGCAGAGGGGCGGATTCCGTTGGTGGAACCTGCTGCTGGTCGTGCTTTCGTTCGAGTTGGTCATGTTCGGCACCTTTACCACCCGCAGCGGAATGATCCAATCGGTGCACGCCTTTGCTCGTTCCGATCTAGGGCTTTACTTTTTGGCCGCCATCATCGTGACGCTGGTCGGCTCAGTGGCGCTAATAGTCAAACGCCGCTCCCTGCTGGCCGACCCGCGTCCTCCAGCGGAGATACTCTCCCGCGACGGAATGTTCCTCCTGACATTGATCCTCTTCCTGACCATCACCGGATCTGTGTTCATCGGCAGCGTACTGCCCACGCTCACCAACGTCATCAGCGATCAAAGTTTCGAGGCCGGGACAGAGTGGTTCGACCGCGTGACCGGGCCGCAGTTTGGCCTGTTGCTGCTGTTGATGGGAGTCTGCCCCCTGCTGGGACAGGCAGCAGCAGCCCTCAAACGATTGCGCGCTCGTGGATGGCCGGCCTTGATAGGCGCGCTCCTGGTACCGGGAGCCGCCGCCCTATCGGGATTAACTCAGCCGATTTCCCTGGTCGCTTTCGCCCTCGTCGGGCTAGCCGGGGCAACGACACTGGCAGAGTACATCCGAGACACAGCCGCTCGCAGCCGCAGTCGGAAAGAGAATCCCTTGCTCTCGCTCTGGCAGTTGTTCGGTCGTAACAGACGCAAGTACGGCGGTTATCTCGTGCATACGGGCATCATCTTGATGGGACTGGGCATCATCGGCACGCGGATGTACTCCTTCGACACATTGGCGACACTGTCCCCCGGCGAATCGGTAGACGTGAAAGGGTACACGTTGACCTACGAGGACTTTGCACAAGAATCCGTCGCCGATCACATGAACACAACAGCCTCCCTCTCGGTCTCGCGCAACGGCAAGTATCTGACCACGTTACAGCCAAGTATAGATCAGTACCCGGCCTTTGTGGATCAAACAGCGTCTATACCCGCGCTGCGGGCCAGGCTGCGGGAAGATCTATACATCATCCTGGCCGGGTGGGATCAGAACGGCACAGTGGTCACGTTCAAAGTATTTATCAACTCGTTAGCCTCTTTTCTTTGGGTAGGCGGCCTGATCTTTCTGGTCGGCGGCGCGGTGGCCCTGTGGCCGGCGACACAGGGCGCGCGTTTGCCCGTACCGGAGGCACGGCGCAGAACCATCAGAACCACCGTCGGTGTGGCAGTGGGGTCGCTGGTGCTGCTCGCTGCGGTCATGGCGATGTGGGGGACGGGAACCGGCGGAAGGGCAGGGGAGCAGGGGGGCGCAGAAGCGGCTGGGCGGCCGCGCGTGGGGCAGGCGGCCCCAGATTTCACACTCGACCTGCTGGATGGCTCGACGCTTTCTCTGGCCGATCTAGACGGAAAAGTAACCGTGATCAATTTCTGGGCCACCTGGTGCGCGCCTTGTGAGGACGAGTTGCCCGACTTCCAGGCAGTCTGGAACGAGTACCAGGAACAAAACGTCGGTTTCATCGGCATCGCTATCCAGGAAGCAGCAGAGCAAGCCGAGGTAGAGGAAATGGTATCTCGTATAGGGATCACCTACCCAATAGGGATGGACTCGGACGAGGCCATCTTCCCCACCTACGGCGTCACTGGCGTGCCGGAGACTTTTGTGGTAGACGCCGAGGGAAACGTGGCCTACACCCACGTCGGCCCGGCGAGTGCGGATGAATTGCGGGCCGAGTTGGATAGTTTGTTCGAGTAAGTGCAAGTTTGAAGTGGGAGTGATTGATGGGTATCGGAACAATTCTTGTCGGAGCAGCCTGCGCCCTGGTCGTGGGAGCGTACCTGGCGCGGCCGTTTCGTAAGACAGAGCCAGACCTGGATCGAGCAATTGAGGCGTGGATAGCTCAGGTGCGGAAAGGCGGAGAAGCGGAGGTGCAGGGAAGCAACGAGGCAGCGGAAGCGGTTAATTTCTGTCCCCAATGCGGACGCCACGTCGGTCACGACGATCACTTTTGTCCCGGCTGCGGAGCCAAACTACCAAGGGGGGCAAAGTGACCTTTAATCGCCTCTCACGTTTGACGTTTTACGCTTTAACCCTGCTGACAATAGCCTGGGCGCCCGCCCCACAATCCGGCGAGATTCCCGTGATCGGCCAGGTGACCAATGGAACCCCTGATGGAACTGTCCCTTTAGATTTGCCGGTCGTGCTCCACACCTTCTCTGGGATGGAGGAAACCGGCGTCTACACCACCACGCTGACCAGCGATGGCTCTTTCCACTTTGGCCTCGCGCCGGAGGAAGGCGACATCTTTACAGCGCGCGTCGTTTACCAGGACGTGACTTACACCTCCGGCTTTGTCACCTTCGAGCCAGAGCAACGGGAAATCTCCCTGCCGGTAACAATCTACGAGACCACGGAGGACCCGGCCGACATTCAAATCACCCAGGTGCACCTGTTCGTCACCGTCGCCGGGGATTGCGTTCAAGTGGGCGAGTACCGGATGGTCGGCAATATGGGCGACCGGACTTTTGTGGGGGTGGAGGACTCAGAGACAGGGCAGCGCACCACGTTGCACGTCACTCTGCCAGATGATGCAGAGGCGCTGACCTTTGACGGCCCCGGCCTGGGGGAGCGTTTCGTGGAACAGGAGGACGGATTCGCCGATACGGAACCAATTCTGCCGGGCGACGTCAGCATCAAGATACTTTTTAGCTACGAGCTATCCTACCAGGAAGGAATACAGATGGAGCGTGTATTCGACGTGCCGGCGGCCTCCGTCGTGATCCTACTCTCGGCGGAGGGATTGGCCCTGGAGGGGGAAAAAATCGTCCCCGCCGGCACGATGGACACCCAGATGGGGCCGGCCCTCTCCTACACCGCCGGGCCGCTGGCGGCGGGGGAGCCGCTGGTCTTTACCCTGGCCCCCGGCTGCCCGGCAGCGGATAATATGTCCGCCCCTGCCAGCGCGCCTCCGGCCCGCAACACAGCACAAGAGATCAGCATTGGATTAGTGGCGCTGGCGGCGGCAGTGGCGACGGCCTATTGGATGTACCGCTCCCCGGCAACCGGGCCAGTTCCGGCGCGGGCGCGCTCACTGGTGGAAAAGATTGCCGCGCTGGATGTGGATTTCGAGGCCGGGCGGGTGACAGAGAAAACATACCTCAAGAAGCGCAAGACTCTCAAACAGCAAGCGCGCGCCAATCTGCTAAAGGAATAACTTTGGCTAGTCGCTTGCAATGACGCCCGTCAAAGAGCGCACGTGAGGTAACTCTCTCAGCCTGCGCGCTGCTTTTTGATCGGCGGTAATGAAAATAGCTTGGTTCTCTTCGGCCAGGGCAACAAAGGAAGCATCATATACTGCAAGATCGTGTTTGTAGGCCAATTTTACAGCGCGTTGGAGGAGCGCGGACGAAACAGGAATGATTTGCAACTTTAGGGCCAAAATGCTATGAATCGCCTGGGCGACACGGGAGGCATCCCAATCCTGCTTGTAGCGCAGTACATTAGCCACTTCATAGAGCAACAAGTCCGGTACTAGCAATTGAGCGCGTCCTTCCAGATAAGTCTGGCGCAGAGTCAGTGCTTGCTCTCGACCAGCTTCTCCCTCGCGCAGAAACCACTTGAGGACAACTGAGGTGTCGAGCACAATTACTCCGTTTAAGAAATTATCGGCTGCCATCCCGCTCCCGCTCATCCCGCACGGCGCGAACCACGTCCCAGTCTGGCACAGGCCGATCTTGGCTTGCTAGCTGGTCCATCAAAGCTACAGCCTGCTGCACTTGGGGATCGTCTATCGGTCGGCGTTGGGCAGCGCGCACATGTAGATATAGACGAACTGCCTCGCGGAAAAACTCGCTCCGGCTGCGGTGATCCTCCTGGGCAGCCTGATCCACTTTTTTCAAAAAAGGCTGTGGGATTGAAATCATTACTTTAGCGGTGCTCATTATATCCACCTCCTGAACGCATTATAGATTGAGGTCTATAAATTGTCAATAATGATCAATGTCCACGGTCTGACCAAATCCTTCGGCCCGCGCGCGGCTCTGGTGGGCGTGGACTTGGGCGTAGATGCCGGCGAATTCGTCACGCTTGTAGGCCCCAACGGCGCGGGCAAGACCACGCTTTTGCGCATCCTGGCGACACTGACCAAACCCACCAAAGGCTCCGTGCGTATCGCTGGCCTGGACCCGGTCAAGAACGGAGAACAAGCCCGCCGACTCATCGGTTTTCTCTCCCACCACACACTGCTCTACGATGACCTGACCGCCGAGCAAAACCTCAACTTTTACGCCCAGATGTACGATTTGGACAATGCGTCCGCCCGCATCGCGGATCTGTTGGAACAAGTGAGGCTGACGGCACGGCGGCGCGACCTGGTACGCACATTTTCGCGGGGCATGCAGCAGCGACTATCAGTGGCGCGAGCGGTGCTCCACCGGCCACAGGTGCTCCTGCTGGACGAGCCGTACACCGGACTGGATCCCAACGCGGCCCAGGTATTGACCGACCTGCTGGCCGAACTGGCTGGAGAAGGCTGCACTGTCCTACTCACCACGCACAACCTGGAGCGTGGGCTGGCGCTGGGGCAGCGGATGCTGGTGCTGTCCCAGGGCCGGGTGGTGTACGACGAACACCGAGGGACGATTGACCCAACCGCGTTCCCAGAGACCTACCGCACCCTGACCACATAATCACGTTTCACGTTTTTCCGAAAAGGACTTTTTTTTTCCATAGCGCGTTATGCCCGCGAGGTATGGAAACCTCGTCT
>QMOE01000118.1 GCA_003648125.1 Chloroflexota bacterium | reverse complement strand
TGGGGCGCAGGCCGGTTTCCGCGTCTATCGGGACTGGCTGCACGTCATCAACGCCTACCCCGCCACGCAGGGCTTGCCGGTCTACATCACCTCTGCCAACACCTTCGCCCCCGATGAGCCTGTCCCTCCGGCGCAGAACTACCCCCGGGGCTGGCTGACCGCCGCGCTGGATGTGGTCAACGAAGAGCCACAGATCAAGGCTCTGTGCTGGTTCCTGGACTATTTCCCGCACGACACCCAGTGGGAGTGGTTCAGCCTCACGCGGCAGCCGGGCCGGTTGCTGGACGCGGCGGAGGAGTTTGACTTGCTGTTGAGAGGGGAACCGTGAGCGAGACCATTCGCGTCCTCTTGGCCGACGACCACCCCGCGCTCCGTCTGGGATTGCGGGTGCTCCTGGAGCGCGCCCCCGACGTTGAATTGGTGGGCGAGGCGGAGGATGGCGAGGAGGCGCTGGCGTTGATTGAAAAGTTGCAGCCAGACGTGGTCGTGCTGGACTGCGAGCTGCCCGAGATGGAAGGCGTGGAGGTGGCGCAAGAGATCCGGCGGCGCGACCTGCCGGTGCGGGTGCTGGCCCTCAGCTCCTACGACGACGAGCGGTACGTGCGCGGGATGCTGGACGCGGGGGCGGTGGGTTACTTGCTGAAGGACGAAGCTCCACAGGCGATCGTGGCAGCGGTGCGGGCAGCGGCGCGAGGGGAGGGATATTTTAGCCCGGCGGTGGCGGCCAAAGTGACCGCCTGGTCGCGGGGAGAGCGGCCGGGCGGGCTGACGGAGCGGGAGGTGGAGGTGCTCACCCTGGTGGCGGAGGGGTTGCCCAACAAGCAAATCGCCTCCCAGTTGCAGGTGGCTGAGCGAACCGTGAACTTTCACGTGAGCAACATCCTGCACAAGTTGGGAGCGGCGTCGCGGGTAGAGGCGACGGTGTGGGCCAAGGAGCAAGGCGTGATCTCTTGATAATCGCAACGCTACTATTATGCCCCGGCAGACGGATGCCGGGGTTTTTTGTTGGGTGAATACCTGTAGGAAATTACAGTAGACAGCCCGCCATGTATTTGGTAGACTGTAGGGCGTAGGGACGCTGCACTCCTACGCCCTACATGCGAGATGATTTATGCTGACCACAAAGACACACACACAACCAACGACCGCCCCCCACCGCGCCGCGCGCATCGCCGCCAACGCGGGGCTGATCGGCCTGTGGCTCTGGCTCTACCGGCCGGTGTTTGACTATCTCGCCATCATATTTGCCCGCGAGGACTTTCGCACCAACCAGATCGTGCTCATCGGCGTGGCCGTGCTGATTGCCATCCGCGTGCGCGCCTCGCTCGCGCGAGGGGAGCATACGCGAGAGGGGCGCGCGCGTCCGCGCTTTGACGCGCCGCCGCAGTTGTACGTCCCGGCGCTGACCCTTGTCCTCGGCGGCTCGGCGCTCTACCTGCTCGTCGAACGCTTCCTCGACATCAACACCATCTCGGCCAGCCTGTTCGGGCTGGCGAGCTATGGACTGTTGGGGTTGTGGATGGAGCCGGCCCGCTGGCGCGAGGGGTTGCCGGCGGCGCTGCTGCTGCTCATCGGCGCGCTGCCCTTTGGCGAGCACTTGCAAACCTTTGTCGGCTATCCGATGCGTATTCTCACCGCCACCCTCGTGCGCGACGGGCTGGCGGGGGCCGGCATCGCGTCCGTCGGCGTAGATACGATCCTGGTGCTCGAAAACGGCGTCTCGCAGGTGGACGTGCCGTGCAGCGGGGTCAAGAGCCTGTGGACCGGCGCGCTGTTCCTCATCGCTGCGACCTGGATTGAGCGGCGGCGGCTCAACCTGCGCTGGATGCTGACCGCGCTGGCCTTCGTCGCGCTGCTGCTCATCGCCAACGTGGCCCGCGTCGCCGTGCTGGTCGCCGTCGGACAGGTGGCGGGCTGGATGCTGACCGCCGAGATGCTCCACGTTCCGCTCGGCGTGCTTGGCTTTATCGCAGCCTGCGCGGCTGTGGTCGTGCTCCTGCGGCTGCAGCCGGTCGCGCGTGGGTCGGATTGCCAACCCGACCTTACCCGCCCGGCCTGGCTGACCCCCGCGCTGGCGGCGGTAATTGCGGTGATGGCGCTCATCTACGCCCCCCGCCCACAGACCGGACTGGCGCAGGCCGCGCCGATGTGGGAGTTCCCGCCCGGACTCGTCACCACGCCGATGCCGCTCCGGCCCGACGAGGTCGAATGGCTGACCCGGGACGGCGCCGAGTCGGCCACCAGGCTGCGCTTTGAATGGCGCACCGTCAGCGGCTCAATGATCCTCATCACCAGCAACACTTGGCGCGCCCAGCACCGCCCGGAGCGCTGCTTTGAGGTTTACGGGCTATCGCTCGACGACGCGCGCACCTACCTCGTCGCTCCCGATTTTACCGTGCGCTTCCTATCGTTGAGCGACGGAGAGGGCCACAGCCTGGCCTCGGCTGCATACTGGTTCCAATCGGCCGAGCACACCACCGACGATTACGGCACCCGCATGTGGGCCGATTTGACCCCAGAGCGCGAGCGCTGGGTACTGGTCACAGTTCTGTTCGACGGTGTGCACGATCCGAGCGATCCCGACATCCAGTCGTTTTACGTCGCGCTGCACGACGCTGTGGCACGCGCTGTAGGGGCGAACCATTGCGGTCGCCCACTATCACCCTTGCGGTCGCCCTTATGGGCAGGCGCAAGGCCTGCCCATACCCCACGTTATTGAGTAGCGGTCGGATAGCAAATCCGACCTACAAACCAGGAGGTCAATCATGAAAAAGCAAACATTCATCCATAAACTCGCCAACCGGCGCGGCTGGGCCTATGGCCTGTTCTGGTCGTGGAACATTATCTTTTTGGCCTTTATGCTCCTGGGCTTTGCCCCCCAGGTGCTGCCAGAGGTGATCAACGCGGTCCGCACAAGTGTGATCCCGGCCCCGTTCCTGGCCTACGCCGGGATATTGACCGCTATCCCGGTGGTGGCGGCGATCTTGGGGCTGACCCTCTTGCGCCGCTCGCCAGGCCGGCTGCTCGCGTTCGGCTACGGGGTCGAGGGGCCACTAATGCTCCTATTGGCGGTCCGCCTCTTTGTCGTGCGGGATGCGACCTGGGCCGTCACCCTGCTCCTTTCTGTGGCGGGACTGGGCATGGCGGCCTTGCTGTGGCAACTCATTGATCGGGACATTGACGCGCGCCGGTCGCTGCTGCCCCATCTGCGCCTGATCGGGCTGACACTCTTGCTCCTCACCGGCCTGTACGCCAGCGTCTGGATCGCTTTCTACGCCGTGCCGCTCGCGGCCCAGGGAGGGGAAATCGTTACCGGACTCGTGCGCGATCTGGGTCGCTCGCTTGCAGACATCGAGTTGCGCTGGCTGCCGCTCATGCTGCTCGGTACCATCCTGGGGATATACACGGGCACGCTGTTCGTCGTCATGCCGATTGCCGTGCCGCTGCTCTACGTCCGGGCCTGGTGGCGCGGCGCGCGCGCGTTCGCCGCAGGCCAGAGTCGAGTGCGCGCTATCGTGCTCGTGCTGGTTACGCTGGCCGCGTGCGCTGTGCTGTTCGCGCAGGTCAATCAGCAACCGCAGCAGCGGGCGTTCGCGCTGCTTGAGAATCCACCATCCACCCCGGAGGAGGCCCAGACGCTTCTGGATCGGCAAGAAGAGATCCGCGCCGGTCTGCTCAACGCCTACCTGTCCCCCTTCCGCTACATCAGCGCCGCGGGCGAGGTGTACCACGTCAGCGCGATGTATCAATGGGCATTCGACATGACGGTGGCGCAATCCTACCGCGTCCAGCAGGTCTATGAGGTCGTCGCCCGCCCGCTGCTCTACGCACCGGTCGAACCACCAAAGGCCAGCAACATCCGGTGGGACAACCGCGTGTTCCAGAAAGAGCCTGTCCAAGCCGCCCGCTTGTACAAGGAATTTTTTGATCAGCCCATCGTCGAGGGCGAGCGCGACACCATCGTCCGGGCCGTGCGTTCGACCTGGTCGTTTGAGCAAGCGGAGACCGCCTGGCAGGCGGTTGACGACCGCGAGATCCTCCTCACGCGCCAAGAGGTCAACGTCACCGAGCACGGCGACTGGGCCGAGGTCGAGCTGTACGAGGTCTACCAAAATCAGACGGCCCAGCGCCAGGAGGTGGTCTACTACTTTAGCCTGCCCGAGTCGGCCGTCGTCACCGGGCTATGGCTGGGCGACAGCCCTGATCGCGCCGCGCGTTTCGTCTACCGGGTCGCTCCGCGCGGCGCGGCGCAGGCAGTCTACCGCAACGAGGTGCGCTACAACCGCGACCCGGCGCTGATTGAGCAGATCGGGCCGCGCCAGTACCGGCTGCGGGTGTTCCCGGTCGAGCCGCAGAACTGGCGCTGGGACGAGGCGGGCCGTTCGACCATCGAAGAGGGACCGCCGCTCTACATGTGGCTGACCTATCGCGTCCTTGCTGATGGCAACGTCTGGCCCATGCCGCGCCTGGCCGAAAAGCGGAACGTCTACTGGGACGATACGTCGCTGCGGCTGGTGAACGGCGCGCCGATGGCGGCTGGCGCGGAGGATTGGCTGCCGGAATCTGTGGACGCCACATCGCCCGTGAGACCAGCCGGTCACTGCGTCCAGTTCCCCAGCGGCGAGACCGTCGTGGTTCACCCCGCGCCGGCCGGCAGCCTGACCGAATTCACTAGCGGTCTGCGGCTCGCGGTGGTGCTCGACCGCTCGCGCAGCATGGCCGAACGCAAAGCCGAGGTGAAGGCCGCGCTGGCCCGCTTGATTGAACTGGCAGGGCCGGATGCTGATGTCTACCTCACGACGTCCGAGTACCGGGGCGAGGGACCGTCGCTAACCAGCCTGGGCGCGCTTGACCCTGATACCGTAATGTACTATGGCGGGCAGAACGCGGCCGAGCTGCTGGCCCAGTTCGACGCGCTTCATACGAATCAGGAATACGACGCGATACTGGTTCTCACCGACGGTTCCGGCTACGAATTGAGCGACGGCAATCTTGATGTGCCGATACCGGACGCGCCGGTGTGGATGGTTCACCTGGGCGGCGACTTTCCCCTGGGCTACGACGACGCGACGCTGGAGGCGATTCAGGCCAGCGGTGGCGGAGCGGCCGGCAGCCTAGAGGAGGCGCTGACCCGCTTGACGGTCGCAATCGAGAGCAGGAATAATGGCCTCCCGGCGCACGACGTGGTTGACGGCTACAAGTGGCTGACCGTCCCGGCGGGCGAGTCAGAAGGAGCGACCACGGACGATGGGTTCGCGCCCTTTGCGGCCCGTCGCCTCATCCTGACCGAGATGGAGCGTCATCGCGGCGAGATGGATCAGTTGGACGCGCTCGACCACCTGCACGATATCGCCATCGAGAACTCTATCGTCACGCCCTACTCCTCAATGATCGTGCTCGTTGACCGGCGGCAAGAGCAATTGCTCGACGAGCTTGAGGAAGGTGAAGACCGTTTTGAACGCGAGTATGAGAATGTCGGCGAGACTGCGGAGAACACGCTCACTGTGACAGGCGTCCCAGAGCCGGAGGAGTGGCTACTGCTGGCGCTGGCGGCAGGGATGCTGATCTGGTACGTCCGCACGGGGCGGTTGACGTTGCGGCGCGGACACGCATAGGTTCGTAGGGGCGGGGTGACCCTCATGCGCGTTAACCTAACGTTTGAACGAGCAGAAAGCGCTGGTCGAGTAGCGCCCAAAGGGCGCATATCGAGACCAAGCGGCTTGGGCAAGACCTGCTCCCTTCACTTCGACAGGCTCAGTACAAGGGTTTCGATACGCCTTCGGCTACTCAACCAGCGGTCGCTAGCCTTAGGTTGACGCGCATGGGGTGTCCCCGCCTCTACTCGGGATGAAAACGGAGGTCATGTTTTAACTGCTCAGGTGCCCGGCACTTGTGGTTGCCATCGAAAGAGCCATTTTCGATGACAATCACAAGTGAAAGTTATTTTCAGAGTAGAGAGTAAAGGAGTAGACAAATGACTGAGAACACAAGAGCCTCTTCTAACAAAAGTACCCTGGAACGGCTGTACAAGCTGGCTGTAGTTGTGCTGGCTGCTTTCATTCTGCTGTCCGTCCTGATCTTTTTGGGCCGGGCGGCGGTGTACAAAATCCGTCCCTACGAGCGCGGGCTGCATCTGCGCGGCGGGCGTTTCGTCGGCGTGGACGTGCCGGGCTGGCACGTACAGATTCCGCTGGTGGATACCGTGATCATCGTCACAGTCAACGAGCGGCTGGGCTATGTCGAGCGGATCGAGGCCATGACCTCCGACGACGTGACCATGGACGTCTCGCTCCAATATACCTACCGGGTGACGGATCCCGAACGTTTTGCCCTGGATGTAGAAGACCCTGAACGCATCGTCTTTGAATTTGTGCAGGGCAAGCTGCGAGATGTGGTCAACACCAAAGCGATGACAGAGGTGATGCACAGCCGGGCCGCCATGAACCAGGAGGTGACGGACGCGCTGCGGAAGAAAGAGGAACAGTACGGCGTCCAGTTCATCACCGTGCAGATGCAGAACGCCTCGCCGCCGGACGAGGTGATGACCGCTATCAGAGATCGCATGGTGGCGGTGCAGCGGCAGGAGCAGGCCCAGGCCGAAGCAGCCCAGCAGCAGACGCTGGCGGATGCCGATTACTATGTGGCTCAGAGGCAGGCGGACGCAGAGGCATATCAGATCACCCAGATCACCGTGGCGCAACAGGAAGCCACACGCGCCATCATGGCCGAGCTAGAGGGTAAGGGGTCGCTGGCTGAGATGTACATGCAATACCTGATCGCTCAAGAGTTGAAAGAGAACAGCAAATGGGTCATCAGCGGCGAGGGTATGCCTATTGTAGACCTGCGAGGCGAGAGCGCATCCCCCGTGGTCTCGGAGTAGGAGCGCAGCAGGGGTGTAGGGGCGTAGCGGTGCTACGCCCCTACAATCGGAGGAAAAATGGTGAAAAAATCGCTTTGGTTGATACTGCTGA
>QMOE01000117.1 GCA_003648125.1 Chloroflexota bacterium | reverse complement strand
GCCAGGATGCGCTCCCTGGCAATAGCCAGCGCCGAGGCGCGAGGATGCTCGGCATCCAGCGTATATATTCGTCCATTGAGCAACAGTTGATCAGCCAGCATATCTTGATCCTCCATTTTCGCCCTCGGTTATGGAAATAGATGGCCTGACGTTGACTTCCATACAAAATTGCATTATACTCACTCTCGCCAGATGAAGCAACCATGTGAACGCGCCTTGCGCGAGGACGAGGAGGAGAAATTGTCGGATAAAGAGCAAAGCCTCGAAGAATGGATGGCAGAGGAGCAAGCGCGATTGGATAAAGGATTTACCTACGAGCCGAAACCCAGCTCCGAGACGAGCAAACCCGGCGCTGCCGAAGAAATCCTGGCCGGAGCAGGACTCGGTGCCGGGCTGATCGGTGGAGCGATGGCCCCGCACCCCAATACGATCACGTTCGCCGGATGTCGGGCCAGGGTAATCGCCGACGCGCTCAAGTCTGAAATCGCAGATGATGATACGCGCGTCCAGATTGACCGCAGCGGTAATTCGATCCTAGTCACCATCCTGCAGAGCCAGGCCAGCCGGCCTTACGACTTTTTTCCCGCACTGACCGCGACCCTGCTCGAAACATCGGATGAATTGACGGTGACGGTGAGCAATCTCGACCAGGACGCCAAAAGAGGCGCGCTAGGCTCTATCGGGCGCACCGCTCTGAACCAGGTGAAGCGGCTGCTTTTTAGGAGACGGGGGATTGGGGGACTGATCAAAACGACCGGCGACGTGATGGAGGGGGTCGAGGATCTGGTCGAGGACATTCAAGACCTGCAACTGCCCAAACAGGTATGGGAAGTGATTGATCGCGTGGGCAAAGCGGCTGAAGAGGTCTACCTGGAAGAGCGACGTAAAGATCAGGAGGCACGGCGGAAACGAGAGGAAGCCGAGCGAGCCTGGACGCATTGTCCATCTTGCGGCCGGGCGTACCGGGATGACGAGGGCAACCGGGTAGATTGCCTCGCCTGCGGCGCGCCGCGCGGCCCCAAACCGGACTGGATAGAATAACGTGTGTCGGCGTAGGGGCAACCCTCGTGGTTGCTCTACAGATGTACAAACAGGAGGTACAGGTGATTGTTCGAGCAAGGCGGTTTTTCGCCCCGGAATGTGGGATCAAAGCAGCGGCAAGAGGTGGGCCAAAATGACCCGAGATGAAACGGATGACAGGCAAATGATACTACTCGAAGGAAACATCGGCGCCGGTAAAACCACCGTGGGCAGGATATTGGCAACGTCGCAGGCGTTTGGCTTTATCGAAGAGCCGACGACAACGTGGCGAGAGGGATTTGCCTCCAACATGTTGGACCTCTTTTACGATGACCCTCACCGCTGGGCGTTTACATTCCAGATTTGCGCCTTCATCACCCGGGCCAAGACGTGGAAAGAAGTGTTGGCGCTCGCTGACCACAGTCGGGTCATCCTGGAACGTTCCGTCTTTTGCGACCGCTACGTCTTTGCTGAGAACTGCCATCGCACGGGATTGATGTCGCCGGCTGAGTATCAACTCTACTGCGGCCTGTGGGAATTCCTGGTCTCGAACTATTGCGTCGAGCCTGATCTAATTTTGTACCTGCGTACGCCGGCAGAGGTTTGCCTGGAGCGCATCCAGATCCGCGATCGCGCGGAAGAATCTGGCATAACGTTAGAATATCTCCTCCAGCTCGAAAAGTTGCACGACGAATGGCTGCTCGACAATCCCAAGGCGATTGTGATTGACGGTCAGCACAGTTGGAGTGCGGCGGAGCTTGAGGACGAGATGTTCCCCATCCTGGGTGCTGTGCGGTGAGCGCAAAAATGCGGGCAGGGACGCCTGCGCTCCCAGGCAGTCATCGGAGTCGTAAGGGCGAGGCAATGCCTCGCCCCTCCCTCGGCGGGGGCGCTCCCAGCCAAGATGCCCCCCGTCCGGTTGGGGCATTTGCCGAAAATGTGACCAAGTGCTAAAATATAAGAGTTCCATCGTGATCTCGACGGAGGTGGAAAGATAACCCTGTAGCATCGCGGTAGCCACACTGATCCTGCGCCGGTGGGGCTACTGTTGTTTTAAGCACATTCGCCATTCGTACATTCACACCAATAGATAAGGAGTGATCTATGCCTATAAAAGTACCGTGGATGAAGGGCGTCTACCCGGCACTGGTGACACCCTTCGACAAGAATGGAGACTTTGACGAGGCCAGCTTCCGCGCCCTCATCCGCCACGTGTTGCCTGACGTGAACGGGTTGGTCCCCTGCGGCACGACCGGCGAGTTCAACTACCTGACCGTGGAGGAGCACAAGCGGTTGGTAGAGATCGCCGTCGAGGAGGCGGGCGGCAAGCCGGTTATCGCCGGGGCGGGAGCTTCTGGCACGCGCCAGGCCATCCAACTGGCCCGCAACGCCAAGCAGGCCGGGGCAACCGGCTGTCTGATCGTCACCCCCTACTTTCTCCACCCCTCCGACAAGGGCATCTACCAGCACTATTACGACATCGCTATGGCAGTGGACATTCCCATCCTCATGTACAACATCCCCCAGGTGATGGGCAGTTACATGCCGCGCCGCGTCGTCGAGGACCTGGCGGACATCCCCAACATCGTCGGCCTCAAGGATTCGTCCGGCGACCTGACCTATACGATGGAAGTGCTCGAATTCGCCGGCGACCGGATTGACCTGTTCATCGGCCACGACGAGGTGGTGCTCCCCGCCCTGGCCGGGGGCGTCAGCGGTATGATCCTGGCTTCGGCTCAGGTCTACCCGGAGGTGTGGCAAGGGGTATTCCAGGCCGTGCAAGCGGGAGACTTGGCCGAGGCGCGGCGCTTGCAGCGCAGCGTGCAAAAGCTCTCGCGCATCTTTTGCCGTTACGGCGGCGGGGTGCCAGTCAAGCAGGCACTCAAGATGATGGGCGTCAACGCCGGGCGCCCGCGCCGGCCGCTCAAGCCGGTCGGCGGCGCGCTCTCGCACGAAGACCGGGCCGAGATACGGCTAGAACTGGAAAAACTGGGGATGATCGAATCTCCGACCTCCAATTTCCAATTTCCAAAAAAGGTACTGGCGGAGCGGTTCGGAGACCTGGAACTCGCGGCGGAGACTATCGAGCAGGCCGGGCTGCGCCTGGGAACGGGCCAGGCCGGCGAAGAGCCAGAATGGGTGCAACTCGACCTCATCGCCGGGCCGAAGGACTCGCCCCTGGGCGATTCCTACGCCTACCAACTCACCTACCCCCTGCACCGACGCGAGGCGCTGACCACCATCCTGGAGCCGAACCTCACCGTCCGGCCGGCCACGTTGATCTTGCCGGCGGTGGAGCAGAAAAACCTGCGCCAGGCCAACATGATCTACGGACCGACCCAGTCGGCGGTGGCCAAGGCAATCGTGGACGCGCTGGCGGCGGGGACAATTCCTCCAGCGGCGATGGAGGACGAGGTGATGGTCGTGCTGGCGAGCGTGGACCCGCGCGCGCTCAACCGACACGCGCTGTATCACAACGTGTACGCGGCGATGGCAACTGCCATCGAGCAAGCGTTTGGAGTGGGAGGTTAAGATGGGCCATAAAACTGATTGGTTCAAGGGCATTTTCCCCGCCCTGGTAACACCGTTCACCGAGAATGACGAGATTGACGAAGCGGCCTACCGGGCGCTGATTCGCCACGTGCTGCCCCACGTCAACGGGTTGGTGCCGGCCGGCACGACCGGCGAGTTCTCGTACCTTTCCATCGAGGAGCGCGAGCGGATCATCGAGATCGCCATTGATGAGGCGGCCGGCCGCGTGCCTGTCGTCGCCGGGACGGGCGCTCAATCCACTCGCGAGACAGTGGAACTCACCCGCTGGGCGCAAGAGGCCGGAGCAGCCGGCGCGTTGGTCGTGGCCCCATACTACCTCAACCCCAGCTTTAACGAAGTGTACGAGCACTTTGAGCGGGTCAACGAGGTGGGCTTGCCCATCATCCTCTACAACATCCCCCAGTGCTCAGGCACGCATTTTCGCTGGTGGACCGCCGAGGCCATGGCCAAGAATTTCGAGAACGTGGTGGGCCTCAAAGATTCCAGTGGCGACCTGCCGTTCATGGAAGCCATGTTCGAAAAAGTCAAGGGACAAATAGCCATCTTTGTCGGCCACGACGAGGTGGTGACGGCTGCGCTGGCCGCCGGTGCCGACGGCGCCATCCTCGCCAGCGCCAACCTGATCCCCGACATCTGGCAAAAGGTCTACCGGGCGGTGCAGGCCGGCGACCTGGAGACCGCCCAAAAGTGGCAGGCCGAGATACAGAAACTCGTGCGCATCGTCGTGCGCTGCGGCTCCACTCAAGCGGTGAAGGAAGGTATGAGCATGATGGGCGTGCCGGTGGGCGACTCCCGTCACCCGATTATGCCCGGCGGGGCTTTCCGCCGCGAGGATCGGGAAGAGTTGCGCATCCAGTTGGAGAACCTGGAGCACATCGGGCGCGTGGAGCGAAAGTTTGAGATCGGCGGTAAAACGTTCACGAGCCAGTATCCAGCCGTGCCCTACACCCCAGCCAGCTTTGATAATTTCACGCTCAAGGTGGGCGAGGGGTTCGCCGGGCCGCCTTTCCAGGAGTTGGCTCACATTGACCTGCTGCTGGGGGTCAAAGAAGGGCCAGTCGGGCGGGCCATCGAGCGGGCGCTGAGCGAAGAGCGGCCCGGTCACGAGGTGCAGATCGTCACCGAGCGGCCGCGGACGCTCTTGGTGCCGACCGTGACCGTGCGCACCGCCAAACAGCGGCGTCACGTCTACGAGGAAGCGGCCAAAGGCGTGGTGCAGGCCATCGAGGCTGACATCGGGGCCGGAGTGCTGCCGGAGGACGGGCTGGACGAGCTATGCATGATCGCCAACGTCTTTGTCCACCCGGCAGCGGCCATCCGCCAGCGCATCATGTTCAACAACTTTAAGGCCATGCGGGCTGCGCTGCGCAAGGCGTTGGAGGGTCGTCCCGCGTTGGACGAACTGATCAACGAGAAAGAGGCCGCGCGTCATCCGTTCCGCTACGCGCCGTAACGCAGAGACAAAGACCTCCGAGGTCTCGTAGACCTCGGAGGTCTTTAGGTCTAGCTGACCTACCCGGTCGCGGCGACCGGCACGGTGAACGTAAAAGTCGTTCCCTCTCCGACCTGACTTTCCACCTCAATCGTCCCGCCCTGGAGCTCTACCAGGCTCTTGACGATGGATAGCCCCAGCCCTGTTCCGGGTATCTCGCGCACCGTCGCGTCATCGGAGCGGAAGAACTTTGTGAATAGCTTTGCCATGTTCTCTGGGGAGATACCAATGCCAGTGTCGGAAACAGCGCAATGCACGCATCCCTTCTGCAGCCAGGCCCGCACGCGGATATGGCCCCCTTCGGGGGTATATTTGTAGGCGTTGCTGAGCAGGTTGATCATAACCTGTGTCATCCGCGCGGGATCGGCTTGAACCAGCGGCAAGTTATTCGGCATCTCCACCGTCAACTGTTGTGATCGAGCCTCTACTTGTACTCTGGTGGCTTGTAGGGCATCACCCAACACGTCTGCCAGGGACGTTGGCCTCGGCTCCAACAACAGTTGCCCGGTCTCGATCCGAGAAACGTCTTGCAAATCAGAGACCAAGAGTTGCATGCGCTCCACGTTCCTGTGGATGGTTGCGACGAACTGCTCTTGCTCTGAAGATAACGAGCCAAAATCCTGTTTCGCCAGCACCTGGGTGTAGCCGAGTATGGAGGTCATCGGCGTGCCCAACTCGTGGGCGACGAAGGAGACAAACTCGGACTTGGCGCGGTCGGCTTGGCGCACCTCCTCGTAGAGACGCAGGTTCTCAATGGCGATGGCGGCATAGTCGGCCAGGGCCAACAGCAATTGCCGGTCGTGCTTGGTAAAAGGCTGGGTACTCACGCGGTTGCCCAAACCCAACGTGCCAATCACCTTATCGCCTACTTTAAGCGGCGCGGAGAGCATGGAGCCGGTAGCGGTAACTTGTCTCTTGCGAGCCGCGTCGTTTGCTAGTTCCTCGGCGCTGCGGCGGGCTGCGCTGTGTAATTCCCCAGGCACCCGCTGGCGGTGAACCTCAGTTTGCAGCCGGCCGCTTTTTTCGTCCATCAGCATCAGCACCGCTTCCTCTGCGCCGATGACGTAAAAGACAGCGTCCAAAATCCGCTCCATTAACTGTTCCCTGGGAAGCAGGGAAGTGACCGATTTCCCCACGCGATACAGAATGTCCAACTCCCGCACGTGACGTTGCAATTGCTGATTGACTATGGTCAGTCGTTCGGTGAGGGCCTCTTTTTCCTGCCGCAGACGTACCTCGGTGATGGCCCGCTCAATGGCGGTGTACATCTCGTCGGCGGTAAAGGGCTTACTCATATAGTCCTTGACCCCCTTGCGGAAGAGCTCCACAGCGATAGCCTCGGAGCCGTGAGAGGTGATCAAAATAACGGGGATGTCAACGTGATGATCGCGGAGGGCATCCACGACCTGGAAGCCGGTGAGACGGGGCATCTCCAGGTCGAGCAGGACCAGGTCTGGGGGGTCGGCCAGAATCATCTCTAACCCCTCGGCGCCATCGCGCGCCTCCCGCGTGACGAATCCCTCCTGCAGTGCGAGGGCCTGAACGACAAATTCTCGTATGGCCTGACTGTCATCCACTATCAGGATGTGTACGTCAGATTTCATACCACTCTCCTGGGGAACACGAGAAGGTTAAACATAAACAATTGCCTACTCCCCATTATATCCCGATTAGCCGGCTTGTTCATTAAGGAGACGTTACGGTTGAGTGACAGAAAATCCTAGACCTTTGAGGCCCAAAATTCTTTACAGATGAGACAAGATTTTGGACACGGACAAACACGGATAAATAAAAAATCGTATCATCTCAATAATCCGGGGCGCGAATCTGTAGGGCGGGTTTCTTACCCATGCGCGTCAACCTAAGGCTAGCGACCGCTGGTTGAGTAGCCGAAGGCGTATCGAAACCCTT
>QMOE01000116.1 GCA_003648125.1 Chloroflexota bacterium | reverse complement strand
TACCATTTGGCGAACGGAAACAGATCGTCATCACCGCTACCGTCGCCCGCCCTCTGGTCAACGGCACAATGCTGACCAACACCGCCTGGCTGAACGCGGACCACGTCGCGCCGCTATCGGCCACCGAGCAGACGACCGTCACATCCCGTCCAGTGCTGACCATCACCAAGACGGATCACCCTGACCCCGTCAGCGCCGGTGGAACTTTAAAGTACACCATCATCATCACAAATAGCGGCAACGAAAACGGTACCTCTGTCACCGTCACCGAGAACTATGATCCTAACGTTTCGTTCTTTGACGCCGATCCACTCCCTGATTCCGGCAGTGGAAACCGGGTGTGGACTTTTTCGACGTTGGCCGTAGACACCTCCCAATCCATAGTCGTCTACGTTCAAGTGACCGATACCCTTCCGGTGGGAACAATCCTCACTAACGAGGTGACCCTGGATAGCGACCAGACCACCCCCATCAGCGCTACCGAGACCACCCAGGCACTATCAGAGTCTGACCTCAATGTCACACAAACAGACACCGACCCGGTCTCGGCTGGTGGCATACTGGCGTATTCTATCGTCTACGAGAACAATGGAACGGCCAACGCCACGGACGTCATCATCACAGACACTTATGACAGCCGAGTGACTTTTTTCGGGGCCTCGCCGTCGCCCGACGAAGGGAACAACGTATGGCACACCGGCGTCCTGACCGCCGGCCATAACAAGACCATTCTAGTACAGGTCAGGGTGGACACCCCCCTTGCCAGCGGCACCCTGTTAGAAAATATCGTCACCATCAGTAGCAATGAAGAGTCTCCCCCACCCTTTATTGAAACAACACTGATCACCTCCTCGACCGATCTGGCGTTCGACGTCGCCCAGCAACCTGAAAGCACTGTGGCGGCCGGCGCACCCCTGACGTACACCCTGCGCTACACGAACACCGGCAACGCCAGCGCCACGCAGACCGTCATCAGCGCCACCTTCGATAGCTTTGCCCCATTCTCCAGCGCGACGCCCGCTCCAACCGGCGGCACGGGCAACATACGATACTGGGAAATTGGCGTCATAACCGGCGTCAACAACTATGGGGTAAACGGCGTGGGGGAAATCGTCATCCAGACGGACGTAACGCTGCCGCTCACCAACAGCACGCCGCTGAGTTTTACAGCGCAACTAGAGGATGCGGAGGGGGATTTCCTGGAGGACGCAGCATACGCGACTGTCACCAGCGCCCCGGTTCTATCATTGAACAAGAGCGACGGCGTCTCTACCGTCTACGCGGGCGACATACTGACCTATACGCTCACCTACACCAACAGCGGCAACGAGAACGGTTACGACGTCATCATCACCGACACCCTGCCCGTCAGTTACACCCAATACATCACTTGCGGGATCGCTGGGGGAACTTGTCTGAAGAATGACGGCGAGGTGATTTTCCACATTCCCGCCATCGTCGCCCCGACCAGCGGCCAGGCCCAGGTCGTCCTGCAAGTTGACGACCCGCTTCCGTCAGGGGCCAACCTGGTGACCAATCGCGTCACGATGACACACCCATCGCTCTCGGCGCCTATTGGCGTGCAGGACGTGGACCTCATCGGCACGCTGCCCGATCTCACCATCAACGTGGCGCACAACCCTATTATCTTTTCTCCTGGCAGGCTGATGACCTACATCGTGACCTACGGCAACGCGGAGCGTATGCACGCCGAAGGAGTGGTCATCACGACGACTCTGCCCCCCGGTACCACCTATGAAGGCTACGGCTGGGCCTCACCCGATGGGCAGACCTACACCTATGAGATCGGAGGCCTGCTTGCCGGCGATACAGGAAATATAATCACGTTCACGGCCAAGTACCCTGATTCAGAGCCACAACAGGTCAACGCATCTGAATTCAACACAATCTTCACCATCGCCGAGAACGGGAGCGCCGGAGGAGATGCCAACCCCAGCGACAACGCCACTAACGCCTACATCGGCGTCCCCGACCTGGTCGTGCTCGATTTCACTGTTGAGCCTTTGCAGTTAGAGGCGGGCAAACCGGTCACCTTCACCGTCGTGATTGAGAACCAGGGTACCGGATGGGCTTTGAACCCAGATAATCAAGCTGGCTTCTGGACCGAGATTTTTGTCACCCCCGTTGATTCTTACCCATCTCAAGGGTACAGTTCCAAGCTGATCTACGATGGAGTACCCATTCTCGCGCCCGGCGCAGAGTACACTCTGGTCATCACTCGTACCGGCCCGCTAGAAAACCCCAGGGAGACAATCCAATTCAGCGAGGAAGAGATTGACGCAATCGAGACATTCTACGTCAGAGTTGACAACGAAGGCCCAGGACGCCCTTATGGCCTGGTGCCAGAATCCAACGAGATGAACAATCTCGGAGATCCTGTCAGCCCATCTCCATCGGATTACAGCATCTACCTGCCGCTAGTCCAAAAGTAGGGAGAGTGGAGATTGCTTCGCTACGCTCGCAATGACAGCCTGAATTGCGGGGCAATGTAGCCGAGGTTTCCATACCTCGCGAGGCTGGCGCGATATAGAAATCGCGGCCACGACGCCATCGCCCTACTCCCCACCTGATTCCTCGGTCGCTTCGAGTGTGCGAGTCTGAATCACGGATGGAGTGATAGTAGGGGTGATCGTCAGAGTCACAACTGCAGTTGGGGTGATCGTCGGGGTCACGATCAGCGTGTTAGTCGGCACGAACGTGCTGGTCAATGTAGGCACCAGGGTCGGTGTATCAGTGGGCAACGGTGTCGGTGTAGGCCGCGGCCGGGTAGGCGTGGGCCTCAAAGTAGGTACCGCGGTCGGCGGCGCCGCCGTGGCTGGCTGAGGCGAATCGGTTGGCCCAGCTCCACCACCGGGAGGGACTGATGTTCCTGCTGGCCTCGGTGTATTTGTCCGCCGCACCACCTCAACCAGCAGCGGCGTCTCGCTCGGCGTTGGCGTCCAGGGCAGAGTATCCTGCACTGGATACAGCGACAAAGTGGACATAGGCGTGAACGTTGGTATCGCGGTGGCGGTATGAGGGAGGGGAACAGCCAAGAGAGAAGGCCCGTGCCAGATCGTTTTCTCCTCCCCGGCCAGCACAGCGACAGTAGTCTCCTGAGTCGTCACGTCCACTCCCCCTTTAACCACCGCCACACGCGTAGCACCGCTGACCCCCACAACAATCTCGAACTCGGTTCCACGCACCGCCATAACTGCCACCGGGGTTTCGACTTGAAACCGAGATGCCATGTCGGTCAAAGACTCTACGCTGTTGTAGGTCCGCCCCATCCATTGGTGAAGAACAATGACCTTGCCGCTGCTATCTCGCCGGGAGAACATCTGCGCAACGGTGATATCCGTCTCGGCCTCCAAGTCAGTGGTGCTTCCGTCGAAAAAACGTAACGTGGCAAAGGAGAACGGACCAGTGCGGATCCGATCTCCCGCCTCAATTTGCTCGTCAATCAATGCCCGCCGCCATATTGCATCCCCAGTGGGCAGCACCTCCACTGTACCGCCCGCCTGGACGAGGGCAGCCGTCCGGGGAACAGTTACCCCGATGAGAGGAAAGAGAAACTGTCCACCGATGATAAACAGGATGAGGGCCAATGCACCCGCCAGAACCGGTCGCAGGACAGGCACACGCCCAGACAATACCGCTCTCTTCCACTTGCCCAAGAATGGAGGGAGCCATCCTGTCCGGCGGGCAAGCGGGCCGGGAAACGTCACCCGGCGCCGTTTTTTCTCTGCCAGCACATCCAGCATCCAGCGCTTCCCAGCAGCAAAGGCAGCAAAGCTCAAAGTCGGACGAGGGATGCGCCGCACCTTGAGAGCAACCTCCAGGAGAGGACGTAATTCGACGGCATACTCGGGATAATGAGCCAAGCACTCTTCCAGAGTAACTCGGCCATCCTCCAAAGGTAGCAAGTACTCGTTCAGCACGCGGCCAAGATACTGTCCCAACAAAGGGCAGTGTTCCAATGAGGGCTGACGTGATACCGACAGGCTCTCAAACGGTTGCACTGGCAGCACCAGGGTAAAAGTACTGCCCTTGCCCACCCCCTCACTAACAACCCGCACCTGACCGCCGTGGGCTTCAGCAACCGCCCGGACGACGTTCAGCCCAATACCAGCACCGCCGAAGCGGCGGGTGGGAGAACCGTCTACCTGGTAGAAACGATCAAATATCTGGTCTAGATGCTCATGGGCAATCCCGATGCCATGATCTTGCACAGCAACGTGCAACCATTCCTCATTATCTACCCAAGCCCGCACGCTGACCTGCCCCCCATCGGGGCTGAACTTGATGGCATTATCCACCACCTGGGCCAACGCCACCTTCAGGTGCTCTTGATCCCCCAAGATGGTCGGCAAGTCATCGGGCAAGTGAGTCTCCAACTGAATCCCTACTTGCCCAGCAAGGCTGCGAGAGCGATCCAACACACTTTCCACCCACCCCGGTATTGAAAGAGGAGCTAGTGTCAACGACTCTCGCGGGATGTTCCGCAGGAGGGTCAGGTCACGGATCAGGTGAGAGAGCGTCTCTGCTCCATCGTAGATAACTTGGAGGGCATCGCGCTGTTCTGGATGGATCGGTCCCAAAATGCTGCTGAGGAGCAATTCGGCATAGCCGTGGACGAGATTGAGCGGTGTACGTAGTTCGTGGGCCAGGTTCTGGATACCATCCCCCAGCAGCCGTTCCAGTTCTTCCTGATGACGCCGAGCGGACAAGGACACCTGAGCAGTATCACACCGCGTAACCGCCATCGCGAACGCAGACAAGGCTTGCTGCTGCAACGCCAGGATCGCATCCACAGACTTGTCCAACGTCCGAGCTATCGTTTCGTCGCCCAATCCCTCGACGAACTTGAGCAGAATGACCTGGCGGTGCTCATCTGCAAGGTGAGCAATGGCAGAGGCAAAACATTGAGGGGCCAACCGCTGTTCAGGGGCCTTTTCCTGCGGAGAAGCGGAGGATTGCTTGCCGGCAATCAGATTATCAGCAATGGCGTACAACTGCGCCAGTAAAAGACCGTCCTGGGGAAAACGATCAATGCTCTCCACCAGACACACGAAAACCTCACCGGTCAGATCCTCGGCCATGCCGGCAGACTCTACCCGGTAGGAAATATAACGATAGATTGTCGGCTGATACCAATCGTAAATCTCAACAAAGGCAGCCGAGTCCCCTTCTTTCGCCCGTTGGATCAGCCTGGTCTCGTCCAGAGACATCTCCTCCGCCTTTGCGCAGGCGAGAAATAGCTTGACACAATTGAAAAGAGAGGCAAATGCTAGCGGTGTCACCAACACCGTTTCTTTAGGGCAAAACCGCTCGAGGCATTAATCCATAATCCTGTCCCAAGCACTTGTACCAGTGTAACAGGAATAGGTAAAATAAAAGCCAAAAAAGTATTAAAAAACAGCAGAGTGCGACGAAACGCAACTTGGAAGAGATTAACTACCCGAACTCGATGCTCCCAGAGATGGCACTGTGACTGTCTTTGTCGTCTCCGCCACATCCCAGACTGCATGTTCTCGTTTCCACACGCGATAGTCCATAAAGCCTAGAAAACGGGCCCAAATCTCGATAGCGATGATGGCAGTCCCCCACAGAAAATACCGCCAATCCCGCTTCACACCAGGGCAGACCAACAGAAGCCAAAGTATATGTAGCCCTCTCATCGTAGAGACTCGATAACCAAGGGTGTCGCGCACGTAAACGTGCCCGGCGTAAATACGCCTGCGCTGTCGAAGCAAATCCTGCACCGTCTCAGGGCCTCGATTGTAAACCACTGCATCAGAAGCATAGCGGAGTTGCAGCCCCTGCCCCCGAATCAACGGCTCGACGCTGGCCTCGTCTACCGCGGAGTCGGGAGGAATCTGGCGGAAAAAGTTCCGAAAGGCAATCATTTCCCCCATCTTGGGTCGTCGAAGAGAGATTTGATGATGAAGGGACCACAGCAGGTGAGCAGCATACCCCATAAAAGTACGTGCGTCGTTAGTAGGGACCGGCCGTCCGCCGACCATACCGATCTGTGGGTCAACAAAAGGAGCAACCAGGTTCTCAATGGCATCCGGGGCCGGGATAATATCGGCGCTCACTAAAACGATGACATCCTCAACAGTCTTGCGCAACAACAGGTTTACCGCCCTGGACTTTCCCCTACGCTGCGGCTGCGTCAATAAGCGAACGCGCGAGTCGGTCTCGGCCCAGGTTCTCACAATTTTCTCCGTGCGGTCAGTGCAACCGCTGGCGACGACGATAATCTCGACAATCTCTACCTGTCGCAACTGCTGCGCTAGAACAGCCTCCAACATCTGACCGATATTGGCTTCTTCATTATAGGCCATCGTAGCCACACAGCATCTCAACATAGAAATCTCCTCTCCGCACTTGCCATCAATTGCCGCGCACCACTAGCGGCAGGTATATATACGTATCACTTGGCGCGCCTGCACTCACCGCGATGTCCCCCGTCTCGTCATCCATCGCCGTTGCGTGCTCAGCGCTTACTCGACCCGTTCCTTCCGCCGTCGCGTACAGTGTCGTGGAGATGCTATCCGTCGAGGGAACAACCGTGCCGATAGAGTCGCCAGTTACACTCCAGTCCACCGATACGTCCCCGATGTAGTTGTCGCCCGCGTCGTATCCCGCCGCCCATAGTGTCCACGTCTCGTCTGTGGCCATGACGTGATTACCAGCCACCTCGCCCCCACCATCTGATGCTGTCCTGATGATGACATAATCCAAGCCGCCTGGGTTCACCGTCAGCGTGGCCACGCCATCCACTCCATCCACCGTTCCGGTCACAGTCCACGTACCTGATATGGCGCTGGTGTAGATGTTGTCCGTCCAGCCACCGCCCGCTCCCGGCGTGATGGTATACGCTGCCGTCGCGCCCCAACTGTTGCCATAAGAATCCGTAGCCACAGCCGTGTAGGTGACTGCCTCGCCCGCTTCGATGGTCTCCGTCGCCGGATCGAGCGCTACACTCGCTGCGTCGGCGTGGTTAACCGTCAGCGTAGCCGTATCG
>QMOE01000115.1 GCA_003648125.1 Chloroflexota bacterium | reverse complement strand
GTTTCCAAATTCTTGCTCAATGTGCAAGAATTTCACCGATAAGGTACTAATCGCGCGAATGGAATTCGCGACTACAGGTTTATTTTCGAAGCAGTTACAGTCCAAACAGCTCCCGCAGATCGTCCAGGAAACCGTGCTTTTCCTGCCACACGGTCTCTGGGTCTAACGTTTGGCCCAGTTCCCGGAAGAGACGCTTTTGCTCCTGGGATAGTTTAGTCGGAACGGCCACTCGCACCACTACCAATTCATTGCCCCGGCCGTTTTGCCGCAGATGGGGCACTCCTTTGTTGCGCAGCCGCAACACGGTGCCGCTTTGAGTGCCAGGGGGGATGGATACTTTATCCTTCCCCTCCAAAGTAGGCACTTGCACGTCGGCCCCCAACGCTGCCTGGGCCATGTTGACCTGCAACTCGACCAGGATGTCGTCACCGCGCCGCTGGAAGATGGCGTGCGGCTCTACTTGCAGGACGACGTAGAGATTGCCGGAAGGCCCGCCCCGTTCGCCCATCTCCCCCTCGCCTGCCAGGCGGATTTGGGTGCCGTGGTCCACGCCGGGCGGGATGGTGATGGAGAGTTGGCGGGAGGTGTAGATGCGCTTCTGACCGCCGCACTGGGAGCAGGGGATGGGGATAGTCTCCCCTTCGCCCTGGCAAGTGGGGCAAGTAGTGACGTTGACGAACGACCCCAAGATAGAGCGTTGCACCCGTCGCACCTGCCCGGTGCCGTTGCACTCTGAGCAGCGCACCGGCGACGTCCCCGGCTCGGCTCCGCTGCCGTGACACGCCGGGCAAACCTCGTGGCGCGTGACCTCTATTTCCTTGCTGCACCCGAAGGCTGCTTCCTCGAAGGATATATGCAGGTCGTAGCGCAGGTCGGCGCCGCGCCTCGGCCCCCGGCGGGTGGAGGTGCGGAACCCGAACCCACTTTGCCCAAAGACCTCCTCAAAAATATCAAAGGGATCGCGGAAGCCAAAGTTAAAGCCGTTAAAGTTGCCTGCCCCACCGAGTCCTGCCTGGCCGAACCGGTCATAGGTAGCCCGTTTTTCAGCATCGGAGAGCACCTGGTAGGCTTCGTTGATTTCCTTAAAGTGGGCCTCGGCGTTGGGTGCGTTGCTGACATCGGGGTGATGCTTGCGGGCAAGCCTCCGGTAAGCCTTTTTGATCTCTTCCTGAGTGGCCGAGCGTTCGACTCCCAGTACCTGATAGTAGTCGTTATTGGTTGCCATTGTGGTTTGAAAAGCGGAAACCAGGCTTTGTCGCTTTGCTTACGGAAAACCTGGTTTCTTTTGCTCCTTGCCTACGCCTCGCTGAACTCGCCTTCGATGACATCTTCGTCACCATCCGTGGGTGGCTCGCCCTCCGGGGGGGGCGGTGTGGTCGGCTCCTCCGTCTCGTACATTGATGCGCCGATTTGCTGGATCACCTGGCCCAGCTCTTCCGTGTACCGGCGAATGGCGGCGACGTCGCTGCCCTGAAGGGCGGTCTTGAGTGCTTCTATCTTGGTCTCTGCCTCGGAGCGCAGATTGGTGGGCACTTTGTCCTTTTGTTCTTGCAAGAACTTTTCAGCCGCGTGGATGGTGTTATCGGCGGTGTTGCGCGCCTCTATTTCTTCTTTTTTCTCCAAGTCTTGCTCGCGGTGCAGTTCGGCTTCCTTGATCATACGTTCGGTTTCTGTTTCTGACAGTCCACTGGAGGGAACGATCTGCATAGATTGTTCGCGGCCAGTGGCCTTGTCTTGAGCAGAGACGTTGAGGATGCCGTTGGCGTCAATGTCGAAAGTGACCTCTATCTGCGGGATGCCGCGCGGCGCGGGCGGGATGCCATCCAGGATGAACTTGCCCAGGCTTTTGTTATCGGCTGCCATAGGACGCTCCCCCTGCACGACGTGAATCTCTACCTGCGTCTGCCCGTCAGAGGCGGTGGAGAACACCTGGCTCTTTTTGGTTGGGATGGTGGTGTTGCGCTCGATGAGTTGAGTCGCCACTCCGCCCAGCGTCTCGATGCTCAGCGTCAGCGGAGTGACGTCGAGCAGGAGCACGTCTTTGACCTCGCCACCGAGGACGCCGCCCTGGATTGATGCGCCTAACCCCACCACCTCGTCGGGGTTGACTCCCTTGTGAGGCTCTTTACCGAAAAAGTCGGCCACCTGCTGTCGGATGGCCGGCATACGGGTCATGCCGCCCACCAGGATGACCTCGTCAATATCGGCGGGTTTGATCTTGGCGTCGGTGAGGGCCTGCCGGCAAGGCCCGACGGTGCGCTCGATCAGTTTCTCGGTCAGTTGTTCCAACTTGGCCCGGGTGATCTTCATCTGCAGATGCTTGGGGCCGGAGGCGTCGGCGGTGATGAAGGGCAGGTTGATTTCTGTCTCTATCACGGTGCTGAGCTCAACCTTGGCTTTTTCGCAGGCTTCCTTCAGCCGCTGGAGAGCCTGGCGGTCCTGGCGCAAGTCAATACCCTGCTCCCGCTTGAACTCACTGGCTACCCAGTCAATGACGCACTGATCCCAGTCGTCGCCTCCCAGGAACGTATCGCCGTTGGTCGAGCGTACCTCAAAGACACCCTCGCCGACGTCGAGGATAGAGATATCAAAGGTGCCGCCACCCAGGTCAAAGACGGCGATAGTCTCGTCTTTCTTCCTGTCCAGGCCATAGGCCAGTGAGGAGGCGGTCGGCTCGTTGATGATGCGCAACACTTCCAGCCCGGCGATCCGGCCGGCGTCTTTGGTCGCTTGACGTTGGCTATCGTTAAAGTAGGCTGGGACGGTGATGACTGCCTGGGTGATTTCCTCGCCTAGATATTGTTCGGCATCGGCCTTGATCTTTTGCAGGATCATGGCCGAGACTTCCGGCGGGCTGTATTCTTTGTCTCCCATATAGACACGCACATCTCCATTGGCCGCCTGTGTGACTTTGTACGGGACGATGCTCAATGCCTTTTGCACTTCCGGGTCGCTGAACTTGCGGCCCATGAAACGTTTGATCGAAAAGATGGTGTTCTCTGGATTGACGACGGCTTGCCGTTTGGCGACTTGCCCGACCATCCGCTCCCCTGTCTTGGGGTTGACGGCCACGACCGAAGGGAATAGCCGCCCTCCTTCGGCGCTGGGAATGACGGTAGGTTCTCCACCTTGCATCACCGAGCAGACAGAATTGGTCGTGCCCAGGTCAATACCTATGATTTTGCCCATTATAATTTACTCCTTGTCCTCAGTTGTGTCATTATTTTGCTCGGGTTGAGCAGCAGGTGCTTTAGCTACCCGTACCAGTGCGGGGCGCAGCACGCGCTCGCCGAGTGTGTACCCTTTTTGTACTTGGCCGATAATCTGGTCCTCTTCGTACCCTGGGGCTTCCTCGTGCGTCACGGCCTCGTGATAATGGGGGTCGAACGCTTGTCCTGCGGTCTCGATAGGTTTGACCCCTTCGGACTCGAGGATGGCATCCAGTTTGTGTTTGATCATGAGAATACCTTCGCTCCACGTCAGTTGATCGAGGTGAGGGGGCATAGTCGAGAGAGCGCGCTCGAAATCATCCACGACGGGGAGCAGCTTGTACAGCAATCCCGCGCTTGCCAGTACCATCATCTGCGCCCGTTCCGTTTCCTGCCGTTTTTTATAGTTGGAGAACTCGGCCTGGGTTCGCTGCCAGCCGTCGAGATACTCGGCTGCCTGAGCCGTGGCTTTTTCTAATTCCTCTTGTAGATTTTCCTGCTCGCTTTGATCTGTTTCTATTTCCTCTTTTGTAATCTCAGTGTCAGTTTTTTCCTCTTTTTTTGTCACATTGACCTCCTTTTTGGAACCACGTTTGTTACCTACTCCGCATACAGATCGTATACCAGGTCGGAGAGCAGCCCGGCGATGAAACGCACGGTCGAGATGGCGCGTCCGTACAACATCCGCGTTGGGCCGACGACGCCCAGTGCCCCGGTGACGAACCCCGTCACGCCGTAGCGCGCCAGTACCAGGCTGCAAGCCTGAAGCTCGTCCCAGCGTCCTTCGCCACCGATGAGTACGCGCACGCTGCCGGTCTCTGGGCTGAGGGCGTCAGTCAGCACCGCTTCGAGGAAGCTGTGCTCTTCCAGGACGCGCATCAGCCCCTGAGTGCTATCTCCATCGGCGAATTCAGGCTCTTGTAATACTTCGCTCAACCCGTCGCGGTAGACGGGGCCTGCAGTGTGCGTGTCGGCGCGGTGCATGATGTCTATCACAAGCCCGGCCACGTCGGTTTCGAATGAGGGCAGTTCGTTGATGCGGGGCTGGATCTCGGCAGCCGTAAGCCCGTTACAGAGTTGGTTGAGCCGATCGCTGGCCTCGTTGAGCGCTTCCTGGTTGAAAGGCTCGATCAGGTTCAGCATTTGCTGCTTGACCAATCCTCCGTGCAGGACGAGGATGAGCAGCACTGATCGTCCCTGGGTAGAGATGAGTTGCAGGTGCTTGTAGTGCGCCTGGGCGGCTTGCGGCGCGGTCACCAGAGCGGCCCCGCTGGTAGAGCGGGCCAACACGGATGCCGCCAGGGGCATCCATTGCTCAAAGTCTGGACGCGCCTGGTAGAACTGGTGAGCGATAGTGCGGCGTTCTTGCAGCGGCAGTTCCGTCTCCCCCATCAACTGTTCGACAAAGTGATTGTACCCTTTGTGCGTGGGGAGTCGCCCGGCTGAAGTGTGTGGGTGGGTGAGGTAGCCCAGTTCCTCTAGCAGCGCCAGTTCGTTGCGCACGGTGGCCGTGCTCACTCTCAGGCTGTAGTGCTCTACCAGTGCGCGGGAACTGACCGGGGACGCGCTTTGCACGTACTCTCGCACAACCAGCCCCAGAATTGTTCGTTGACGTGGTGTTAGTTTACTCATCTTTCATGTATATCTTTTTAGCACTCGCTTAATGAGAGTGCTAAAATTCAGTTCTCAATCATACCACAGGGGATATAATCTGTCAAACAGGCTCGATAGATTCAATTTTGCTCGGTCTGGATCGCCAGATCTAGACCCAGAGCGGGATTTGGCAATCCCCTGGGAGCGATTTTGGAGCACCGAACTCGCCGCAATGGCTTGACGGGAGTTGATTAACCTGTTAATATCTCTTCGGCAGGACATCTTGTTCTACGGAGGGTATGGTCATCTTGAAACAAATTGCTGCTGTTATCCTGGCTGCAGGTGGTTCCACTCGCTTTGGACAGCCCAAGCAACTCCTCGACTGGGGAGGCACGCCGCTCCTGGCCCACGTCGCTGACGTGGCGCTATCGGCCAGGCTCGATCCGGTGATCGTTGTGCTCGGCTGTCGGGCAGAGGATGCGCGGGCGGCGCTGGGTACGTTGCCCGTGCAGCCTGTGATGAACTGGCGCTGGGAGGCGGGGTTGAGCGCGTCGGTGCAGGTGGGGTTGGCGGCGCTCCCGCCGGAGACCGAGGCGGCGATCTTTTTGCAGTGTGATCAGCCCTTGATCACGGTTGATTTGCTGCGCGCACTTGTCACCCACTTTGAGGAGACGGACTGGCCCATTGTCCATCCCACGTGCGATGGCAAGCGCGGTACGCCGGTGCTCTTTGCCCGCTCCCTCTTCCCCGAGATGGCCGGGGTCAGCGGCGACGCGGGCGGACGCGCCGTCATTGCCCGCCACCCCGACGAGGTCGCCACCGTCGAGGTAGCCGACCTCGACACGCTGTCTGACATGGACACGCCGGAAGATTATCGGCGTCTGCTCGCAATCTCCAATCTCCAATCCCCAACTCCCAATCTCAGATCCATTCATCACCTCATCATAGATATGGACGGCGTTCTGTGGCGCGGGGACGAGCCGATGGACGGCCTGCGCGAGTTCTTTGCCTTTCTGCGCCGGAACGATATTGATTTTATTCTGGCTACCAACAACTCTAGCCGGACGCCGGAGCAATATGTGGCCAAGCTGGCCCGTTTTGGTGTGGAGGTATCGCTCGATTCCGTACTGACCTCTGCCCAGGCCACCGCCGCTTACCTGGCCGATTTTGCCCCGCCGGGTACTCGCGTCTACGTCATCGGTGGGGAAGGGATACGGCGGGCGCTGGAGCAGCGCGGTTTTGTGTTGACCGACGAGGATGTTGCCTATGTCGTCTCTGGCTGGAACCGGCAATTGACGTGGGACGAGTTAGCGACAGCCGCGTTGCTCATCCACGCCGGGGCCGAGTTTATCGGCACTAACCCGGACGTCAACTATCCGACGGAGCGCGGGCCGGTGCCGGGCAGCGGCGCTCAACTGGCGGCGCTGGAGGTCACCACCGGCGTCGCGCCGGTCGTCATCGGCAAGCCAGAGCCGTGGATGTACACAGAATCACTGCGGCGCATGGATGCCCATCCTGAGACCACCGGGGTCATCGGCGACCGGCTGGATACTGACATCGCTGGCGGCGCGCGGGCTGGGCTGATGACCGTGCTGCTCCTTTCCGGTATCTCCACCGAGGCCGACCTGGCCGCTTCGCCGGTGAAACCGGATTTGGTGCGCGCGGATATCGACGAGTTGGTGCGGACGTGGAGGAGGGCTAGTTGATGAACCAGAGCCACAAGCGCGACCGAGCCGTGACTTGCCTCTATGACCTTGATCTCCCCGCGCTCCAATCGCTCCTGGCGGGGTGGGGCGAACCGGCCTACCGCGCCCGTCAACTCTGGGAATGGCTCTACGTCCATCTGGCGGCTGATTTTGACCAGATGACCAACCTGCCCAAGAGCCTGCGCAAGCGGCTGGCGGCCGAGACGATCATCGGTGCGCCGCCAGTGGTGGACAGGGCGCAGTCGTCGAACGGGGAGACGCGCAAGCATCTGCTCCGCCTGGCGGACGGCGAGACGGTCGAGGTGGTACTGATGCGCTACGAGCGCCGCCGCACCGCCTGCATCTCCACCCAGGCGGGCTGCGCGGTGGGTTGCGCCTTTTGCGCCACCGGGCAGACCGGCTTCCGCCGTGACCTTGCCTCCGGCGAGATCGTGGCTCAGGCGCTCCACTTTGCGCGGGAACTGCGGGCCGCAGGCGATAGATTGACCAACGTGGTGCTGATGGGGATGGGCGAGCCGCTGCTCAACTATGGTGCATCTCTG
>QMOE01000114.1 GCA_003648125.1 Chloroflexota bacterium | reverse complement strand
CGATTCGCTGGCATAGCCGCCGGTGATGTGGAGCCCGTCGAGGGGCACGTCCGCGCCGCAGCCGATACATTTTACATAAACCCCCACGCCCTGCCCCTGGGCATCCAGCACGGCGGGATGGGCCGTCGGGTCGGCCTGTTCCCAATCGGAGGTGGTGTAGCCGCCGCGTAGGGTCAGGTACATGTCCTGCTGGTACAGATGGACCAGGGCGGTGACGCCGTTCTCGGTGCTGACGCCGGTATAGGTCCCCTGGGCGATGCGGATCTCGTCGCCGTCCTGGGCCGCGTCCACCGCCGCCTGGATGCTGGCGTAGCAGGGGGACGCGCCGCCGCAATTTCCGCCGGGGGCCACGTAGCGCACGGTGGCCGTCGTATCCGCCGCCGCCGTCGGCAGCGCCACCAGCAGCCAGAACAGCACCCCGGCCGCCAGCAGGCTGACCGGCAGGACCAGATACCGTTTCCATCTGTGCTTGCTCATCGTTTTGACCTCCTTGTTCCACTTGGATGATATGTCATCTAGCATCGAGCCTGGCACGAACACGGGCCGTCCACGAATAAGGCACGAATTGCCCCACGGGCGCGACGCGCCTGACGTAGGGGCGACCCTTGCGGTCGCCCAGGACAGGGGCAAGCCCTGCCTCTACCGCCCGCGTCCGCGCCGGAATGGGGATTCCGGCGCAACCATATTTTCGGCCCAATCAGCGTTTTTCTGCGTTAATCTGCGTCCCTTTCCCGGCCTGCGCGGGCGCACACGCAGGTGCGCCCCTACCGCCCGCGTCACGGGCCGTCCACGAATAAGGCACGAATGCACGAATTGCCCCACGGGCGCGACGCGCCTGACGTAGGGGCGACCCTCGCGGTCGCCCAGGACAGGGGCAAGCCCTGCTGCCACCGGGAACCAAAACGTGCGTTTCATACCTTTCCCTCCTTCAAATTGTTCTCAAGGATCGCGCCTCACCAGCGGCAGATAGATGTGATAGCCGTTCACATACGCCCGACGCCGGTAGACCTGCCCCGCCCCATCGTTGATGTGCGCCTCGTTGCAGGTGGTGGGGGTGAGTGTGGTGGTCGAGGTGAGTTCAGTGGCGTAGGTGATGGTGACGGTCGTGCCCACAGGTATTTCCTCTGCCCAGGTGATGGTCTGGCCGTTCACCACTGGTGTACCCACGCTGGCAACCGGCGCACCGTGCAATTGCAACTCGGCGGGCAGCGTGTCGGTGCAAGAGACGGTGGCGGTGAGCGCTCCGCTGTTGACCATGCGCAGGGTAAAGGTCACCACCTGTCCCACCACTGCCGTGTCCGGGGAGACCCGCTTGCTTGATTGGGACAGGTCAGGGGCAGGGGGCAGGGTGGAGATTTTGCTCACAAAGGCGTCGTACCCACCGCTGTGGGTCGTATCGAAAGCGCCAGCGGTGGTGGGGAAATCGGACGATTGGGTGTGCCCGGCCACATAGACCTGGTCCGTGTCGCCGAGTGCCAACGCGTAGCCAAAGTCTATTCCGCTGCCGCCCAGAAAGGTGGCGTAATCCAACCCCGATCCAGTAGAGTTCAATTCGACCACAAAGGCATCCCCGTACCCGCCGTTGTAGGTAGAATCAAAGGCGCTCGCTGTGGTGGGGAACCCGGCGGACCGGGTGCCGCCGGTCACGTAAGCGCGGCCCGCGCTGTCTATGGCCATTGCGTTGCCGGCGTATTCCTGGTCGTCGTCTCCCAAGAAGGTGGCATACACCAGATGAGCGCCGGTTGGATCCATCTTGAGCACAAAGACGTCGCTGCAAGAGCCAGAGCCACACACGCCACCGCCGAAAGAGTCGTCAAAGGCCCCTGGCGTGGTGGGGAAGGCGGATGAGAACGTGCTGCCCTGGACATAAGCATTGCCTGCCGCGTCCACCACAATCGCTGTGCCCGAGTCGTATTCGCTCCCCCCCAGAAAAGTCGAGTAGGCCAGGGCGGAACCGGCAGCGTTGAGTTTGGTGACAAAGGCGTCGCCGGCGCCGTTCTGCCCAGAGTCGAACGCTTCTGGGGTGGTGGGAAAGTCGCCGGACTGGGTGCTGCCGGTCACATAGGCGTTTCCGGAGTCGTCTACGGCGATGGCCTGGCCGCCATCGTCGGCGCCGCCACCCAGATAGGTGCTATAGACCAACTCGGTGCCGTTGGCATTCAACTTGGTTACGAATGCGTCCAGCTCGCCTTGCGGTGAAGGAGGGTTGTAGATCGGGTCGAAAGCGCCCTGGGTGGTGGGAAAGTCGCTGGACTGGGTGCTGCCGGTCACATAGACGTTGTTGGCTCCATCCAACGCAATGCCCGTGGCCCTGTCATTTGCCGTGCCTCCCAGGTAGGTGGCGTAGACCAGGCCAGAGCCGTCGCTGTTCAGTTTGACCACAAAGGCATCGTCCGGGTAATAGCCGGCGTTGTAGCTCTCATCGTAGGCCCCGGACGTGGTGGGAAAGTTGTCCGAGGCGGTCACGCCAGTCACATAGACGTGACCGGCTCTGTCCACGACGATGGCTCTGCCCTCGTCTTCTTTGCCTCCACCCAACAAAGTGGCATAGGCCAGCCCGTCGCCGTCTGGTTTGAGTTTGGCGACGAATGCGTCTCCCAGGACAGGGTAACTGGTGTCGAACGCTCCTGGGGTGGTGGGAAAGTCCCACGATTCGGTCATACCGGTGACATAGGCGTTGCCGTCGCTGTCCACGGCGATGGCGCAACTGCCATAGGGACAATCGTCTTTGTCACCGCCTAGAAGCGTGCTGTACAGCAGGCCGTGGGGGTTGTCCTGGGAGGAGGCGGTGAGCGCGGTGGTGCGAGAAAAGGGAGCGCTGATCTCTAGTCCCTCAGAGGCTGGCGGAGGAGATTGCAATGGCGTGCCGTCCAGGGAGATTACCTGCAGCAAGGGCAGGGTCAGTTTGCCGCTCGCCGTCGCCACGTGGATGGCGCTGCCGACCAGTTCCACCCGGCTCGCCCCGGCCACGCGCAGGCGTATGTTTTGCAGGTCAGCTCCACAGTCCGCCTGGCGGCAAACCATACGCCAGGCCGGTTGCCCGTTCTGCCCACTCACTTCCAGGTCTATGCCGGGAAAGAGATCTATGTAACGGACGCCCCCCCACACAGGGACGTGGGTACGCCAGCGGGCGGGGTCGTTTCCCAGGTAATAGTTGAACACCGTGTCTCGACGGTCGAACGGCTCCAGACGTGGATGGCGGTTGCTGCCGGGAAAGGAGAGGCGCAGGGCGAAGCCCTCACCCCACCCTCGCTCCCCTCTCCCGTCCGGCGAAAGAGGGGAAGGGGGAGGGCTTTTCACCAACCACAGCGCATCCTCGGCTAGCCAGAGCACAGCGCCGCTGCTGTACACCTGAAAGCGGGCCTGGGGGTGAAATTGGCCCACGTTCTCGACAAACATCAGCGAGCCGTCGCCCCACGTCGCCCCTGGGCGTGCCGTCTGGGCACTGGTCGGTGCTGGCGAGGGGGATGAAATGAGCAACAGCGCTGCGATGATCAGGGTGGGCCAGAATCGTCCGCCTTTGTGAGTGTCCATTTGGTATCTCCTTCTTCGGATGTAGGGGTTGAGAGGTCCTGTAGCAAACCCAACAATGTCTGGGCATCCGCGAACGGATACTCGCTGCCATCTGCCACCGCACGCAGCACCCCGCGCACCGCCGTGTGCGGCTCGTCCGTATCTATCAACAGGCGCAGGACAAAAGTCCGAATAGTTCTCACCGGGCCTCCTCAAGTGTCTCCAGTATAGCAGGAGCGACTGACACCAGGCTGACAGAAAAGCAAAACCGCCGGGGTTCACGCCCCGGCGGTTGGGTGGAATCGAGTTTATTTTCCAAGCAGCGACCGGTAGTACTGTTGTACATCCTCCTGGGGGGCAATGCCCAGGTCCTCCCGCAGGCGACGCTCCAGGGCCAGGTAGAGCCGGATTGCTCCAGCCCGGTCGCTCTGCGCGACGCAGGCCTGCATCCCCAGCAGCACCGCCTCCTCCTGCCAGGGCTCCAGCTCCAGAGCGCGGCGGCAGAGCCCCAGCGTCCGCGAGGGGTCGCCACAATCCAGGGTGTCGCGGGCGGCTTCCAGGCAGGCCCGCACCGCGTCAGCGCGGAGCCGCTCCCGCCACGCCGCCGCCCAATCGGCGTACCGGTCGCCGGGGAACAAGTCACCCTGGTGAAGCGTCAGCGCAGCCTCCCAGTCTCGGTTTTTGACGTGTTCCTCGAAAACTACAAAATCTACCCATGATCCGGTGGGCAAATGGAGGGCTACCTGTCCCGCCTCCACCGTGAGGTAGCGGGAGGGGAACTTCTCTGGCAAGTCCGGCTCCAGCACCCGGCGCAGGGCAGAGGTCGCCCGGTGGAGGAGGGGCAGGATGGCCTCCGGGGACTTCCCGGGCCACAGCGCCTCCATCACCTGCTCCCGCAGCAGGGTGTGGTTCGGTGCGAGCAACAACAGGCGGAAGAGCTCCCCGGCGCGGCGGGGACGCCACTCCCGTGGGAGGATGCACCGCCGCCCCTGGCGCACCTCGAAGCTCCCCAGGGTGCGGATGTGCAGCGGCGGCGGGGGGACGCGCACCAGATGGGCCAGCAGGCGGGCGGAGAGGGCAGCCACATTGGTCGCGGCGCTGCTCGGATAGTCGGCGAGCAGGGGGAATGCCAGCCCCCGCTCCTGCTCCAGCAGGAAGGCGTAGCCGCCGCTGATGATGCGAGAGACCGCCTCGAGCCAGACGGATTCGGCCTCGATGTGTTGCTCCTCGTCGTGGGCGCTGCTGAAGAGCTGGTGAAGCAGCGCCGCCAGCAGGAGGTAGGCCCGCGCCAGGTCGAAGTTAGCCTGGAGGGGGGTCAGGCCCTCGATGGCGGCCCGGAAATCGGTCTGGGCCCCGGCGACGTCGCCGATCTGCCAGGCGGCGCGGCCGCGCTCGATGAGGGCCATGCCCTGGAGGTGGTGGTACCCTACGCGGCTGGCGATGCTCAGCGCGTCGTCGGCCCAGTCGTATGCGGCGGGCCCGTCGCCCGTGGTGCGGTGGTAGCGGCTGAGGCCGAGGCGCAACAGGACGTTCAGGCCGGGGTCGCCGATGGCCTCGGCGATGGAGCGGGCGCGGGCGTAGAGGGGGAGGGCGGAGGCGGGGTCCTCCCCGTCTTGGGCCAGATCGGCCTGCAGGCAGTAGTAGAAGCCCTCGGCCAGGGAGTCGGGCAGGGCGAAGCGGCGCAGCTCATCGGCTGTCGCCAGCGCCCGCTCTCGCTGACCGGTGACCCAGTGGATCCAGCCCATCGTGGCCAGGGGAAACCAGGCCGCCTCCGGCGTCTCCAGCTCCAGCGCCAGGCGGAACGACTCCTCGTCGGCGGCCAGGGCGAGTTTGAACTGACCGCGGGGCACGTAGACGGTGGCGGAGAGGTTGTGGAGCGCGCTCCGCAGCGCGCGGCGGTATCCCATCTGGCGGCTCAGGTTGATGGCGCAGTGGTAGTGCTCCTCGGCGCTGTCCGGATCGTCGGTCTCGGCGGCGCAGAGCCCCAGGATGAGCAGCGCGTCCACGTGGGCGGGCGCGTCGGCGGGGACGAGGGCCAGCGCGTCCTCGGCCAGTGCCCGCGCCCGTTCGTAGTGGCCCTGGCGGAAGTGGATGCGGGCCAAGCGGACCAATGCCGCGGCGATGGCCAGGGGCTGGCCAGAGCTCCGCGCCCTCTCCAGCGCCTCCCTCGCCCAGCGTAGCGCCGCGCCGATGTCGCCCGAGCGCTCCAGAGCGCGGCTCTCCTCGACGAGACGGGCGACGGCGTGAGGAAGTTTCTCCTCGTTCACCGCCCCCATACGCGACGGACTCCCCTTCGGTAAAGAGGGGCGGTGAGGGCGGGCAGCAGGAGGTCCGAGCTGAGGTAGGCGAGGCGGGGGACAGGAGAGGGAGGTTGGGGGCCGCAAGGGCGAGGCCTCTGATCGGCCAGGCCGACCTCGGCGATGGCGAAAGCCTCCCCCCGCTCTTGGCTCACCTCCGCCACGACCTGGCCGCTGCCGTCCACCACCTTGCAGCCCGGCGTCATCCCACACGTCATCCTCACCCGGTCTGCCTGGGACAGGTATCGGACCAGCCAGGGGGCCAGGGCGGCGAAGGCCAGGATGGTCCCCGGGCCATTGGGAATCGGCGTCTCGACGCGCCCCGAGCCGACGGTGTTCACCGTCGGCACGCCGAGCCAGGCGGCTTGCTGGTCGATCATATCGCCGAACACCCGGCGGGCGCTCCCCTTGAGGCGGGCAAAGGCCGGCCCCATGTCGTCGAAGGTCAGCCGGTCGCCGTTGGGGAAGTGGAAGGTGGGATTGGAGACGTCGGGCGGGCAACTGGCAATGATCATCAGAACAACGCGGCCAGCGTACCGGCGCCAGAGCCTCCGGTGGCTGGCGTCCCAGCAGATCATCATCCCGACCGCCCCCAGGTCGGTGTGAGCGACGGTGACGCGGTGGGCAGGGCGGAAGTAGGCCCGTTCCCACCCCCAGGGGTAGTTCTTGTCGTACCGCCACACCCGGCCGTCTGGGGCAACGAGGAGGAGGGAGTTGTACACCTCGCCCCGGTCCAGGAGCAGCAGGGAGCCTGCCAGGTGGACGTTCAGGCGGGCGGCGGCCTCCTTCATCCAGGTGGCGGTGGGGCCGCCCGGCAGCTCGGCCAGGCGGTAGTTGTCGTCTGTGTAAGCGTAGCCGATGTTGAACAGCTCCGGCAGGACGACTAGTTCGGCCCCTACCTGGGCGGCCTCGGTGGTCAGCCGGTCGGCGCGGGCCAGTCGGTCGGCGGTCGGGGCCGGAGTGACGTCCATCTGTACAGTGGCGATTCGGATTGGGCGCGGCATTTTGATCACCCTATCGTCGAGGCGACGTTCATCCCCCCGTCCACCACGAACACCGCGCCGGTGACGTAGTCAGAGGCGGGGGAGGACAGGTAGAGGGCCAGCCCGGCCACGTCTTCCGGCTCGCCGAACCGACCCAGCGGCGTCCCCTTGAGGATCGGCTCCGCCAGTTGGGGGGTCTGCCACAGCACCTGGCTGAAGCGGGTCTTGATGACGCCAGGGGCGATGCAGTTGACCTGGATGTTGGCGGGGGCCAGCTCCAGGGCCAGTACCTGGGT
>QMOE01000113.1 GCA_003648125.1 Chloroflexota bacterium | reverse complement strand
TGGCCGCTCTACCGGCGGGGGCTGGTGCGAGAGACAGTGATCGAGGTCAAGGTTGGCTCTTCGGAGGGGGGCAACAAACCCAGCCCCGCATCCCATCACCCGGAGCGGGCGGGGGTGGTGCGTTCATACATGCCCGTCGGCCACCGTCACCAGGCCGAGTTGATCCAGGAACTCGACCTGGACCCGGCGCAACCAAAACTGCACTTTTCCGTCACGTCGGTGGACATCGTACGCGGCGCGCTGGCAACCTGTCACTGCCTGACACGCGAGGAGATCGCCAGCAAAGAGGTCTGGCAGATGTACCGGGAGGATTATAAAGACGAGCCGTTCGTGCGGCTGGTCAGAGCCAGGCGCGGTATCCATCGCTACCCAGAGCCTAAAATCCTGACCGCGTCCAACTATTGCGACATTGGCTTCGTCGCCGACGAGGGCCACCAGCGGTTAGTCGTCATCGCCGCGATTGACAACCTGATGAAGGGCGCGGCCGGCAGCGCGGTGCAGAGTATGAACGTGATGTACGGCTGGCCGGAGAGGACGGGGCTCGAGTTTCCGGGGTTGCATCCTATCTGAGTAATGCGTAATCTCGTTTCAGCTTCACGCATCACGCTCGGCGGCGTGGCGGTAGACCTCGAATTTGGCCTTTTTGCCGATAGCCACCACGGTCACTTGCCTGGCTTTATCGTCCAGGCGATACACGATACGATACCGTTTGCCAGCAAAGTAGAGGGAGCGATAACCTGAGAGGTCAAAACCAAACTTGTGGCCCAGGGGCTTGCCTACTGAAGGAGACCTTTCCAACTTGCGCAATTGCTTCAGCGCCAGGATGCGGAGGCTGTGATCTAGCGCGCCAAAGTCCTCCTCGGCAAATCCGGTGAGTTCGACGGTGTATGTGAGGCTCATTTCAATTCTGGCACGTCATACTTGGAGGCTAAATCATCCAGTCCGATGCGGTAGCCATTGTCATTTCGCTCCCGCTCCGTTAAGGTCACGGCCAGGGTAAGATGTTCCACCTCATCCTCCAATGCCAACAACCGTTCATATTCTTTGATACCAAGCAGCACGCCCTGGAGTTTGTTATTGCGTTGAATGAACCACTTTTTTTCGGGCAAACGGTCTAAAAGTCGCGGCAGTTCCCTGGTAGCCTTTGTGCTGGTGATGAGTTCATCTGCGGTCAAAGTCAGAGTAGCCATATTTCCCTCCGATTATAGGTGAAATCGTTATGGTAATTATACGCATAATTTTCAGTACTGTCAACCTTATTCATTCAAGGAGGCAAATATGATCGTCGTCAAAGCGGGCGGCGGCGAGGGACTGGATACGGAAGCCGTATGCGCCGACGTCGCTGAACTGGTAGCGCAGGGGGAGCAAATCATCCTGGTTCACGGCGGCTCCCACGAGACCAACGTCATCTCGGAAAAGTTGGGCCACCCACCCCGCTTTGTCACGTCCATCTCCGGCCACTCTAGCCGTTACACCGACCGCGAGACATTAGAGATTTTCGCTATGGTTACGGCGGGGCGGATCAACAAGTTGCTGGTGGAGCGCTTGCAGCAGTTGGGCGTCAATGCGCTGGGCCTCTCCGGGCTGGACGGGCGATTGCTGGAGGGCAAGCGCAAGTCCACGCTGCGCATCGTCGAGAATGGCAAGCGCAAGGTGTTGCGCGGTGAGTACAGCGGCAAGATTGAGCGAGTCAACGCCGGGCTGCTGGAGACGTTGCTGGAAACGGGCTACACGCCGGTCGTGGCCCCGTTGATCATCAGCTACGAGAGCGAGGCGCTGAACGTAGACGGCGACCGGGCTGCGGCGGCTATCGGCTCGGCCCTGAAAGCGCAAACGGTGGTCATCCTGACCAACGTGCCGGGCCTGTTGCGCGACGTTTCCGACGAGAGCACGCTCATCCCCCACATCCCGCTGGCGCAGGCGCAAGAGCACCTCGACCGGTACGCCCAGGGACGGATGAAGCGCAAAGTTTTGGGCGCCATCGAGGCGTTGCGCGACGGCGTGGGACAGGTGATCATCGCCGACGGGCGAGTGGGCCAACCGTTGCATCGGGCGCTGGCCGGGCATGGAACGGTGATAACGTAGGGGCAACCCTCGTGGTTGTCCAAACTTATAGGGCAGGCGCAAGGCTCTGCCCCTACAGGAGAAAATATGATGAGGACTGGAGAAATTATGACTTTGGAAGACCACTATAACAGCGATCTCTATCTCAAGCAACCCCTGGTCATTGTGCGCGGGGCAGGAGCACAGTTATGGGACGCTGACGGTCAGATGTACATTGACTGCGTCGGCGGGCACGGGGTGGCGAACGTGGGTCACGCCAACCCCGCCGTGATCCAGGCCATAGAGGAACAATCGCAGCGATTGTGCATCTGCCCCAACGGCTTTTACAACGACCGTCGCGCCCTGTTGTTGGCGGAACTGGTGCGCATCGCACCGCCGGGGCTGGAGCGGGCCTTCCTGTGCAACTCGGGCACCGAGGCGGTGGAGGCGGCGTTCAAGTTTGCCCGGTTGAGTACCGGCAGGACAAAGATAATAGCCGCGATGCGCGGCTTTCACGGGCGCACATTCGGCGCGCTCTCGGCCACCTGGCGCAAGCAGTACCGCGCGCCCTTTGAGCCGCTGGTGCCGGGGTTCGAGTTCGTGCCCTACAATAATTTGGAGCGAATGGAGCAGGCAATCAGCGCGGAAACAGCGGCCGTCATCCTGGAAGTGGTGCAGGGTGAGGGTGGCGTCAACCCCGGCGACGGCGAGTACCTGCGCGGCGTGCAGTCGCTGTGCCGGGAACGAGGCGCGCTGTTCATCGCGGACGAGGTGCAGACCGGCTTTGGGCGCACCGGGCGCATGTTCGCCTGCCAGCACCACGGTTTGCAGCCCGATCTGATGTGCGTAGCCAAATCAATCGCTGGTGGCCTGCCCATGGGCGCCGTGCTCATCGGCCCTCGGGTTGGAAAGCTGCCCAAAAAGGTCCACGGCAACACCTTTGGCGGCAATCCTGTGGTCTGCGCGGCGGCCCTGGCGACGATAGAATACATCGAATCCAACAATCTGCCCCGGCGAGCGGCCGAACTCGGCGCGCGGCTGACCGCCGGCCTCAAGGCGATTCCCTCACCGCTGGTGCGCCAGGTGCGCGGATTGGGATTGATGATTGGCATGGAGCTGAAATCCAAGTCCGCACCCTACCTGGCTAAACTGGCCGGGCGCGGCGTCCTGGCGCTTTCAGCCGGAGCGACGGTGATGCGCTTCTTGCCGCCGTTGGTCATCAGCGCGGAGCAGGTGGATACGGTGGTGGAGCGGGTAGCAGAGGTATTGGAGGCATGATGGATCCAGTCGCTTTTTTGCAGGAACTCGTATCTATCCCCAGCCCCTCGGGCCAGGAAGATGAGGTGGGAGAATATCTGGTCGAGCGCATGACGGGACTCGGTTTCCAGGCGCACCGCGACCAGACCGGCAACGCGGTCGGCATGATAGGAAATCCAGAGGCTGAGCGAGAAATAGTGCTGTTGGGACACATGGACACTGTCCCCGGTCTCGTTCCCGTGCTGCGGCGGAATGGCAATCTGTACGGACGGGGTACGGTAGACGCCAAGGGGCCACTGGCGGCGTTCGTGTTGGCGGCGGCGCGCGTGGCGTCCCAGTTGAACGGAACCCGCATAGTGGTGATCGGGGCCGTGGAGGAGGAGGAGCACGGGAAGGGAGCGCGTCACCTGGCGCGCGCGATGCAAGCCCCAGATTTTGCGATCATCGGCGAGCCTAGCGATTGGGAGGGCGTCACGTTGGGATACAAAGGGCGGCTGTGCGTGGACTATCGGCTGATGCAGCCCGGCAGTCACAGCGCCGGGAAGCAAATCGGCCCGGCCGAGAAAGCAGTGACCTTTTGGAATCATCTGACAAACTATGCCGAGCAACGCGACGCCGGACGATCAGGCCGCTTTAACACGCTCGACCCGGCGTTGCGAGACTTTCAAACGTTCAGCGATGGGTTGAACGATGGCGTGAAAATGAACATCGCCATACGACTGCCGCCGGACTTGAATCCAGAGGCTCTAAAGCACAAAATGAAGAGCTGGTGCAACGGCGCCGAGTTGACGTTTTCGCCTCTCGATATGCCTTTCCAATGCGGAAAAAACAATCACCTCGTGAGGTCTCTATTGAAAGCGATCCGCGCTGAGGGCGGGCGACCGCGCTTCAAACTCAAGACGGGTACTTCAGACATGAACACTGTGGGGCCGGTGTGGGGTTGCCCTATCGTGGCCTACGGGCCAGGCGATTCGTCGCTGGACCACACGCCGGAGGAACACATTGACGTCAGAGAATTTCAGCGCAGCATCAATGTACTGACCCGCGCGTTAGAGACGCTGGACATTAGAACGTAGGGGCAACCCTCGCGGTTCGGCAATTCTCATCATGTCATTGCGAGGAGCGTTTTTTGCAACGAAGCAATCTCCAAACGACTGGGGGAGATTGCTTCGCCCCGGGAAAAACGTCCGGGGCTCGCAATGACACCTCAACAGGGCAGGCACAAGGCACTGCCCCTACTCAAGCGCGGCGCTTTCTGACCGGCACAATCGCCCAGGCGGCCACTCCCAGCCAGGTGACAAGGCTCACCGCCAGCCCCGCGCGCCAGGGAGGCGAGACGAACTCTATCCGCGCGACGTGCGCGCCCGGCGGGAGCGGAACCGCACGGAAGGCGTAATCGGCCCGCAATAATTCGGCCGGAGCGCCGTCCACCGTCGCCCGCCAGCCGGGGTAATATACGTCGCTCAACACCAGGAACGCGCTTACCGGAGTAGTCACCGCCAACTCGACCTCGTTCAGCCCGTAGCGTACAAACGAGACTTGGCCGCCAGCGCCGGGGTCGGCGGCTAACGGTTTCCCCTGCTCCAAAATCACCACTTGGGCGGGATCAAACTCGGGCGCGTGGGTCGCCTGCCAGGCCGCGGTGTGGTCGCCCACCACCTGCGAGCGGTAGACCAAAAATGCGCGGGGCAGCGCCGCCGTGTTCAGATAGACGTCAATCTGCGGGTTATGTGTATAGACCGGAACCAGCCGCTCGTCGCCGGGCGGCTCTCCCTTGCCTGCCAAAACGTACTTGATACCCAGCAGATTGTAGAGCGGCGCGCCACGCTCCCCCACCGCCCAGCGATAGGCCTGGTACGGAGCCAGTTCCAGCGGATTGTAGACGCCGCCGACGTCGTAGAGGCCGTGCGCCAGCGCCGCGTCGGGCTGCCAATTGCCAGTGGCCGCTTCGATGCGAAAGAGGTTGGGGTCTTGCCGCAAGAAGGCGACGACGTCCTGGTGAGAAAAACCCAGCGTGGGATCGTTCGGCTCGGCCTCTAGCGTGGAGCCTAGCCCGATCAGATCCACCGCCAGCAGCAGCGGAAGCAGCCAGGCCGCCCAGCGGTGACGTCCGGCGAGCCAGACGAGCAGGCCACTGGCCCCCAGCAGCGCGGCGGCGACGACGATGCTGGTCGTGGCCTGTTGGACGCGCTCAAGAGGAACTGCGCGCGCCTGCGGCAGTCCCACGGCCAGCAGCAGCACCCCGGCGAGTAATGCGCCCAGTCCTATCCAGACCTCGGAGGTCTCGGAAGACCTCCGAGGTCTCAGTATCCAGTCGAGACCGTAGGCCGCCAGCGCCGCCAGACCCAAGTCGACCAGCAGGATCAGTCGCGCTGGCGCCCGCACCTGGTCGAACGTAGGCGCGTAGCGGTACAGCAACCCGTAGAGCGGCGTATAACGGCCCAGCGCCAGGATGAACGCCAGCGGCGTCAGAATAGCAAAGAAACATATCGGAAAGCCCTTGTCGTGATGCGTGAGGCGTGAGACGAGGGCCAAGGCGGCCAGCACCAGGGTCGCTACGCCCGCGTATCCCACCTCGACGCGCTCCCAGGGACCCCAAAATCCAGCCGGGCCGCGCCCGTAAAAGCCGGGGGCCAGCAGGCCGATCAATGCCTGCGGGGGCAGCGAGTAGCGAGTGGCCTCGTCGTAGGGCAAGTGGCCGCGGCCGGTGTGCCCGGCCATCTCCCAGGCCGGGAGCAGCGTCAGCGCCGCCCCCCCCACCCCAACGACCACGATGAGCGCAAACAGCGCCAGCCGGTAGAGGCCGCCCTCGCGGCCGCCCAGCCAATCCACCGCCAGCCGGTAGAGCAGGTAGAGCGCGAGCGTCAGGGCCAGAAACAGGAGCATCTGACCGTGTCCGGCCAGCGCAGCCGTCGCCAGCACCACGCCCGCCCCGATTGCCCAACCAGCCCGTCGCCGGGTCAGGGCGCGATGGGTGAGCAGCAGGAGCAGCGGCAGCCAGGCGGCTGTGGCGTTGAGGTTCAGGTTGCCGATGTGGGTCACGAACAGGTCGGAGAGGGCAAAACCGATCCCGCCAAACAGCGCGGCGGGGCGGCGCAATCCCAGTCCCCGCGCCAGGGCGAACATACTCGCGCCCGCCAGCCAGATGTGGAAGACGGCCAACCCCTCCATGACAGCGTAGGAAGGCTCGCCGAATAGAGCAAAGGTCAGCAGGTTGACGGGGTAAAACACACTGGACTGGTTGTCGGCGACAAATGGCGCGCCGCTATAGAGGTGGGGATTCCAGAGAGGGACGACGCCCGCCCGCAAGCTGCGAGCGGCAAAGCGGTAGACGGGCCAGAGGAAGGAGACCAGGTCGCCGCCGCCGCGCGGAATCCACTGCCCGGCAAAGATCAGCGGCCAGAAGAAGGCCGCGACGACCAGCGCCAGCAGCGCCAGCACGGCCAGATCAAGAAATCGCTCGTGGCGCTGTCTCATTGCCTCATCGCATTGTTCATTGGTCATTTGGTATCTTTTCAATAATTCGGGGTAACGTAGATCGGAATGTCATTCCGACTTGTTCCTGTCCCAGGGCAATCGTATCTTTGTTTCTCTTCCGTCGTCAGGGCAAAGTCTCGTTGAATGTCAGCCGTTTAGAGTTTAGATGCGATTGCCATGACTCCTGCCCCGGTTTATTGAGAACATACGTCATTTGTAATTGTCTAACCAAGCTGCGCCTCAATCCGACGAGAGGGGAGAAATGGGACACGGATTGACACGGGCTGCGCACACGGATTTTTTGTATCTTTTCAATAATTCGGG
>QMOE01000112.1 GCA_003648125.1 Chloroflexota bacterium | reverse complement strand
GGCGGTTGGGATGGTGCCGATGAGTTTAGAGCGATGGTAAGCGCCAGAGGCAAGCACAAGCCGCCCAACCGGGTGGCTTTTTTCTTTATTCTTATGCGAGTGGGATTGGTGGTCAAAATATCAAGTTTGTAAGTAGATGGGAGGAGAAGAATAATGGATACTCGGAATAGTGGTCAACGGGAAAAATTTGCAGAGCCTCGGGGATGGGCGCTAAAGTGGGTGTTTGCTCAAGAGGCGGCTCCCCCGGCAGCGGAGCAGGCACAGGAGAACTATGGCCGGTCGCGCGAAAAGTTCGCCGAGCCTCGCGGCTGGGCGATGATGTGGGATGGTTTTACCATGTCCAAAGCCGAGGAGCGGCAGGACGGGTCGGCTGGATAATTAAGACCAGGCGCGATTTGACTTCGCCACGCCATCGTCTATAATCTCCGGTATGCTCAGTGTGATTATCACTGCTTTCCGCGAGGCGACGACCGTCGGCCAGGCCATTGAACCGTTCCTGCGCCAATTGCCCGACGGGGCCGAGATATTAGTCGTGTCCCCCGACCCCGAAACAATCACTGTGGTGGATGGCTTTGCCGCCCGCTATCCGGCCGTGCGCCACGTGGCCGATCCGCAGCGGGGCAAGCCGACGGCCATCAACGCCGGACTGAAGGCGGCTCGGGGGGGCATTGTCGTGCTCAGCGACGGGGACGTGCTCGTGGCCGAGGACGCGCTGTCCCCGCTGCTGGCCCCTTTCGACGATCCGCAGGTGGGCGCGGTGAGCGGACATCCTCTCAGCGTCAGCCCGCGTGACACGGTGCTGGGGTACTGGTCGCACCTGCTCGTCGAGGGGATCCATCAAATGCGGCTGACCCGCGACCGGGCCGGGGAATTCCTGTTTTGTTCCGGCTATCTCTTTGCCTTCCGCCGCGAGTTGATCGAGCATGTGCCTGAAGACGCGCTGGCGGAGGACGCCGTGATTTCACATCACATCGCCCGCCGGGGCTATCGTATCCGCTACGCGTCCCAGGCGCGCGTCTTTGTCAAGTACCCCACCACCTACCGTGATTGGCTGCGACAAAAGATCCGCTCCGCTGGCGGTCACGCTCAAGATTACGTGCGCCAGTCGCCGGAGCACATGCGCTCGGCCTGGCTAGAGATTCTCAACGGCACGCGGCTGGCCCTGCGTTACCCCAACGACCGGCGCGAATTCCTCTGGACGTTGCTCCTCTTTGCCGCCCGGCTGCATCTCTGGCTGCTCGTGTTTATCAACGTGCGCCTACTCCGCCGTTCCCTCCAAGTTTTGTGGCAACGAGTCGAAACGACAAAGTGAGACCTGATCACGCATCACATTAGTAGTGTATGTTGACCAGTGTGCCCACCGCGGCCCAACTGTAGAGCCACTGCGCCTCAGACGTGGGCAGGTTGATGCAGCCGTGGCTCATCCGGTGACCAAAGTTGGCATGCCAGTAGGTGCCGTGGAGGCCATAGCCCCGGTAAAAGTACATGGTGTAGGGCACGTTGGGCAAGTAGTAGCCGGGGCCGGACATGAGCGTGGAAGCGTACTTGACGTAGATGCGGTAGCGGCCGGTGGGGGTCGGCGTGCGCGCGAGACCGGTCGAGGCGAGTGTGCTGCGCACGGGTGTGTTCCCCGCGTAGGCGGTGACCCGCTGTGCGCTCAGGTTTACGTCAATCCAGCGCCCGCCGGTCGGGGCGGGGCTCCCTCCACTGGGAATGCGCAGCACCTGACCAACGTAGATGAACGAGGGGTTACGGATGCCGTTTGCCCGCGCCAGCGCCCACATCGAGACGCCGTATCGCCGGGCGATTCCTGAGAGTGTATCGCCGCGCCGCACGGTGTAGGTCTGACCCGATGGGGTGGGTTGGCCCGGCGTCGGAGGTGTGTTGCCGTGGCCCGGAATCAGCAGCCGCTGCCCCACGTAGATGTGGTTGGTGTTGGCGATGCCGTTGGCAGCGGCTATTGTCTGGGCGGTCATGCCGTAACGCAGCGCGATGCGGAACAAGTTCTCCCCCCGCTGCACGATATGCACGCCAGAGGTAGTGTTACCGCTGGTCGGGATGACCAGCCGCTGCCCGACGTAGATGCGGGCGGCATTGTTCAAACCGTTGGCCGCCGCCAGCGCGTTCACCGTCACGCCATAGTGCAGTGCAATGCGGAACAAGTTCTCCCCCCGCTGCACGACGTGAACGATCGTCCCCTGGGCAAGGGCCGGGGCCGCCAGCGACAGAATCAGTGTGAGCATTATACTGAGCATCAATATCTTTCGCACGAGGTCCCTCCTTATTTTCTTCCTTTGCCTCTACATCCATTATGCCACGGTTGCCCCTGTCCGCTCATTACAGGTATGTTACGGTTGGGTGACACAGCGGTAGGCTGGCTTTGACAGGGAGAGATTCTTGTGGTAAAATCATACCAACCGGTCGGTATTGAATAAGGAGGCAAAGATGAGCGCACAGCAGCGAGGAGAGGAAACCCGCTCCCGCATTTTGCAAGCGGCGGCGGAATCGTTTGCCGAACACGGCTACGACGGCAGCGGCGTGGCAGAGATCTGCGAGCGCGCTGGTGTGACCAAGGGTGGGTTCTATCACCACTTTCCCAGCAAGCAGGCCGTCTTCCTGGATCTGCTCGAGCACTGGCTGGCGGAGGTAGACGTGCAATTGGAGGCCGCCGGCCCCGAGTCGGACACGGTTCCGCAGCGGCTCTTGCAGATGGCTGAGGCGGCCCGGCGCGTGTTCCAGGCAGCGGGGGGGCAGCTCCCTATGTTCCTCGAGTTCTGGAGCCAGGCGGCGCGCGATCCAGAGGTCTGGCAGGCGACCATCGCCCCCTACCGGCGGTATCAGGCTTTTTTCTCCGCTATGGTCCAAGCTGGGATCGCCGAGGGTACGTTGCGAGACGTTGACCCGGAGGCAGCGGCATGGGTCATTGTCTCACTGGCTGTGGGTTTGATGTTGCAAGGCGTACTCGATCCCCAGGGGAATGATTGGGGACAGGTGGCTGAGGAAGGGGTGCGTATGTTACTGGTTGGTTTGGAGAAGGGGCGGTAAATATTTTGATGGAGGAAATCGAATGAAAGTGTTGTTGACAGGTGCTTTTGGGAACGTCGGTACCAGCACGCTGGAAGAATTGACCAGGCGCGGTCACACGGTGCGCTGTTTCGACCTGAGGACGAAAGTGAATGAAAAGACTGCTCGTAGGTTTGGGGACCGGATAGAGGTAATGTGGGGAGACTTGCGCCGCCCGGAAGACGTCGCCGCTGCGGTACGCGGTCAGGACGTGGTGGTGCACATGGCGTTTATCATTCCCAAGATGTCGGCTACGGGGGTCGAATCTGAGGCTCGGCCTGACTGGGCGCGGGAGATCAATGTAGGAGGCACACGCAATCTCATTGAGGCCATGCAGGTTCAGCCGCAGCCGCCCCGGCTCATCTTTACCTCGACCTATCACGTCTATGGCCGGACGCATGATCAGTCGCCGCCCAGAACTATTTCGGACCCAGTGCAGCCCATTGAGCATTACGCGCATCACAAGGTAGAGTGCGAGCGGATGGTCAGGTCTTCTGGGCTACAGTGGGCTATTCTCAGGCTGTCGGCCGCGCTGCCGCTGGCGATTCAGTTGGATCCGGGGATGTTCGATGTGCCCTTGAACAATCGCATGGAGTACGTGCATACGCGGGATGTGGGGCTGGCGCTCGCCAATGGCGTCGAAAGCGACGAGATATGGGGCCAGACTTTGCTGATCGGTGGGGGAAAGCGCTGCCAGTACTATTACCGCGAAATCGTCGGGCGCGTGCTAGAGGCGATGGGGGTGGGTATGTTGCCGGAGGAGGCTTTCGGCGCGACGCCCTTTCCCACGGACTGGGTGGATTCCAGCGAGAGCGAGCGGCTTCTCCGCTACCAGCGGCGTGACTTGGGGGACTATATCCAGGAGATGGCCGCGCTGGCGGGATTCCGCAGGCATCTGATACGGATGTTCCGTCCCCTGGCCCGCTGGTGGCTGCTGCGCCAGTCGCCCTATTACCGTCGTTCGCGGGTCGAGCCGCTAAAGCGCGTGCCGGTCGCGCATCCGATTGGGTAATTTTGCGAGCGCCGGTTGAGTAGCGGAGGCACACGCTTTTCGTGCCGGAGCGTATGTTTCGACAGGCTCAACACAAGTCGAAACCAAGCGATTAGCGTGAAAAACCTGTTTTCGAGACCCGCTTGGTTTCGATACGTCTGGTTTCGACAGGCTCAACCCAAGTCGCTCCTACTCAACCGGCGCTACACTTGTTCGGAAATGGGCAAGTTATTTAATCACGGATCCTAAGGGGTGCTGGCTGCTTTATCCAGCGATGACGGCAGGCTACCGTAGGGTAGATTGCGCTACTGGCAGCCCAAACAATAGTTGAAACGTATCTTTTCATAGGTAGAGGCGAATCCTTGCAGCCGCCCTTAGGGGCAGGAGCAAGGCCTGTCCCTCCCCCAGGATATTGAAAAGATACGCGAGCAAGATCCTTTGGATTTTCCGAAACCCAAAGGGTCTTGGCTCCAGAGGCTCAGATCAAACCGAGTTTCTCCCCCCCTGCTTTGAAGGCCGCAATGGCCTGGTCCAACTGGGCCTCTGTGTGCTCCGAGCACAATTGGACTCTGATTCTGGCCTTGCCGCGAGCGACCATAGGATAGACGATGGGCAGCACGTAGATGCCCTTCTCCCACACAAAGTCGGCCAGGGCCTTGGCTGTTTTGCTTTCACCGCACATCACCGGCACGATCGGTGTCTCGCTGCTTCCTGTATCAAAGCCAGCTTCCTTCATTTTTTCGATAAAGTAGTTGCGGTTCTCCCATACTCGCTCCACCCGTCGCGGATCGGTCTCCATGACGTCAATAGCCGCTATGGTTGCTGCGGCTACTCCGGGAGGTAAGGCCCCGCTGAGCAGCCAGGTTCTGGATTTATTCGAGGCGAACTTGGTCAGTTCCTCGCTGCCGCTGATGTGTCCCCCTACGATCCCAAAGGCCTTTGAGAATGTCCCCATCTCAGCGTGCACCTGGTCACGAGTGAGGCCAAAGTGATTGACGATGCCGCGCCCGCCCTCGCCGAGGACGCCTTCACCGTGAGCGTCGTCCACGTAGACGCCCGCTCCGTATTCTGCGGCGATCTCTGCGATCCCTGGCAGTGGGGCCAGGTCGCCGTCCATGCTAAAGACGCCATCGGTGACGATCCAGATGTGATTGTAGGACGGTTTGTGTCCTTCTGCTTCTTTCATGACACGGGCCAGGTCCTCAACGTCCTTGTGCTTGTAGATGACTCGATCTGCACGGGTCAGCCGGATCCCATCAATGATTGAGCCGTGGTTCAACTCGTCCGAGACGTACAGATCGCCTGCACCGGCGAGTTGGGCGAGGATGCCCTGATTCGTCATAAAGCCCGTCTGAAAGGTCAGGGAAGCGGGTGCACCTTTGAACTGGGCCAGACGTCTATCCAGTTCTCTATGGAGGGACATGTCGCCAGCGATTGACCGGTCGCTGCCCGCTCCCGCTCCGTATTTCTTGGTTGCCTCGACCATAGCGTTGATGACTTGGGGGTGTGTGGATAGATTGAGGTAGTTGTTGGCGCAGAGCATTATGATTTTCTTGCCGTCAACGGTGCAGGTCGGCCCGCTGGCCGATTCGAGTTCCCGAGGCTCCCAACTCAGACCCTCGCGAACCAGTCGCTTGTACTCCTCGCCCAGATAACCTATTGGATCTCTCTTGACTTGCATTTGGATTATCTCCTTTGATGTTTTATGTCTCGCGTCCCATGTCCGATTCTAGACTTGTAACTTGCCTTCAGCGTATTTCTTTCCCAGTTTCTCCAACATGTCCGCGGTCATTGCTGCCAGGTCGTATTCTGGTTCCCAGTCCCACTCCTCCCGCGCGGCGCTATCGTCAATGGTGCGGGGCCAGGAGTCGGCGATTGCTTGCCGAAAGTCGGGCTTGTACTCGCAGGTGAACTCGGGGATGTGCTTTTGGATCTCGGCCACCAGTTCTGCCGGACCAAAGCTGAACGCTGCCAGGTTGAAATCGGCATGGTGCTCGAGTCGGGAAATGTCTGTCTCCATCAGGTCCAGCGTGGCCTTGATGCAGTCTGGCATATACATCATCGGCAGCACCGAGTCCTCCTTCAGAAAACAGGTGTACCGTTTGTGTTTGATCGCCTCGTAGAATATCTCCACTGCATAGTCGGTGGTGCCGCCGCCGGGCAGGGTCTCGCTGCTGATGATGCCGGGGTAGCGGACGCCGCGCACGTCGAGGCCAAAGCGCTGAAAGTAGTAGTCGCACAGCAGTTCCCCGGCCACCTTGGTGACGCCGTACATTGTCGTTGGCCTCAGAATCGTTTCCTGGGGCGTGTTATCGCGCGGGGTATCTGGCCCGAAGGCGGCGATGGAACTGGGACAAAAAACCCGCGTCACTCTGCGCTCGCGGGCGATCTCTAGTATTTTGTACAGCCCATTGATGTTGACGTCCCAGGCCAGTTGCGGTTTCTTCTCCCCGGTGGCGGAGAGGATGGCCGCCAGGTGGTAGATGGTATCAACGCGGTACCGATCCACCACCGCGCCGATGGCTCCGCGCTGGGTCACGTCCATAAACTCGAACGGCCCGGCATCGCGCAGTGCGCGATTGGTCTCCTCAATATCGGTGGCGACGACGTTCTCGCCGCCGTATCGCTCGCGCAGTGCCAGGACCAGTTCGGAGCCGATCTGCCCGCACGCGCCGGTCACGAGGATTTTGCTCATCCCGCCTTTGGACATTGTATCACCTCCATAGTTTTATGCTATTCCTCAAGCTACATGTGAGTATAGCATACCTATGCCCTTTTTTGGACTGCCTAATTCTACCCCACCCCGCCTGTCCGCGCAAGTCACTGCGCTGCCTCCGCCCCATGTGGCCCAGCGGGAAGGCAGGTGGGGGATAGTTGACCTGGTGGGCAAGGGGCAACCGGACGCGCACAGTACCAATGCCCTCCTGGGCGAAGGCAGCCATAGATGATCGGTGTCTAGCGGGAACCCGTTGAATGCCCACGCCCACCAGGGATCGTCAGGTCCCGATTCTGCGCGACGGAAATCGTTCCGAAAACAGTAAAACAACGCCCAAG
>QMOE01000111.1 GCA_003648125.1 Chloroflexota bacterium | reverse complement strand
TGGCGGATAGCGGGGGGCAGTTTTACCAGCCGGACATCCTGGCGCACACCGGGGGCCTGACCCTGGTAGACGCGCTGGATGTGGCCGACATGGACGACGAAGCGGCGCACGATGTGACGTGGTGGCAGGAGACCCGTCGCCCTGGCTTCCCGACCGAGGTGCAGCAATTGACCTACCGCGTCCTCCCTCAACGAAAAGTGTTGGACGGCGGGCGACTTTTGACCGGCGGCATCTCCTTTGACATAACGACCATACCAGGCGAACCGCTGTGCCTCGTGGCCCGCCTGCACGCCCACGAGGCCGGAGCAGTGCAGATGCGCGTGGATGGAAACAACATGGGCCGCTGGGCCTATCCCCCCGTGCCCGGCCAATGGCTGGAGACTGTCTTCCGCGCGCCGGCCTCGGCAGTCACGAGTTCCCAGACCCGCGTCACACTCCAAGTGGATACCGACGCCCCCGACTTTCGTCATTACGCCCCCTACTACTTTTGGTTTCTCCAGGGCGAGCCGGAGGAACCTGCGGTGGAAATCGAGCATCCCGTAAACGTCGCTTTCGATAGCGATATTTCTCTGCTGGGCTTTGACATACCAGGACAAGCATGGTATCCTGGCGACGTACTCCCGGTGACACTCTACTGGCAAGCGACAGCGCCAACCACGAGTAATGCCCAGGTGTTCCTCCACCTGTACGATGCCGACGGCAACCTGGGCCCTCAATCCGATAGTTGGGCTTATCACGGTACTCGCCCGCCATACACCTGGCAACCCGGCGAGATCGTGATTGACCCTCAATTACTGGCCTTGCCGGCCGGCTGGCCGGCGGGGCAATACTCGTTGGAGGTGGGCCTGTACGATCCCGCCGGCCGGCTTCCGGCCTACCTGGATGGCGTACGTCAGTTCGAGGAACGGGTGCCGCTGGCGACAATCAAAGTACAGGAATAGAACAATGCGTATCGGACTGATCAGCGGCGAATACCCTCCCGACCAGGGCGGCGTGGGCGATTTCACCCGCGAGTTGGCGCGGGCGCTGGCAGACATCGGCCACGAACTCCACGTCATCACCACGAAATCCCCAATCCCCAGTCTGACAGCGCACCGTGTGATGGAGAACTGGCGCTGGGGCTGCTGGAAGCAAATTCTGTCACTGGCGAACGAGTTAAAACTGGACGTGCTGAACATCCAGTACCAGGCCGCCGCCTACGGCATGCACCCAGGCATCAACTTTGTGCCTCGCCGTGACAATCGCCCTCCGGTCGTCGTGACGTTCCACGATCTCCGCGTGCCCTACCTCTTCCCCAAGGCCGGCCCGCTGCGCCGCTGGGTGGTGAACATATTGGCCCGCCGCGCCGCAGGCGTCATCGTCACAAACGCGGAGGACGAACTGCGCCTGGCAAACTTGCGCCTGGCAAACTTGCTCCACATTCCCATCGGCAGCAACATCCCACTCGCGCCCCCGCTGGGGTACAGCAGGGGCGCCGAGCGCGCTCGCTGGGGAGTGGGGCCGGACGACCTTCTCCTGGGCTATTTCGGTTTCCTGAACGAGAGTAAGGGGGGAGAGGAACTGATGCACACGCTGGCCCTGTTGGTCGAGCGAGGATTGCCGGCCCACCTCCTGCTGATCGGCGGGCGCGTGGGCAGCTCCGACCCTGCTAATCGCGCTTACGCGGAGCGTGTGGAGCGGCTGATCGGTTCCCTGGGCCTGAGCGAGCGCGTCCATCGCTCCGGCTACACTCGCCCCGAGACAGTCTCTGCTGGACTACTGGCCGCCGACGTCTGCCTCTTGCCCTACCGCGACGGGGTCTCCTTCCGCCGCGGCACCCTGCACGCCTGCCTGACCCACGGGCGAGCGATAGTCACCACTCGGCCGGCGGTCGAGTTGCCACAGGTGCGGGATGGAGAGAACATGCTGCTGGCGGAACCGCGCGACCCCGAGGGGCTGGCAGAGGCGGTGGCGCGGTTGGCAGCCGACCCCGTGCTGCGGGCGCGGTTGGAAACGGGAGCCAAGGCATTGGCGGCCGAGTTCACCTGGGAGCGCATCGCCCGCCAGACCGCCGCGTTCTTTAGGAGACTCTAGCGTGACAAGTCGCCATTCGCCCATTCGCCACTCGTCACTCGTCATTCTTCTAACCTGGGCGATCCTCCTCTACCGCCTGGGCGCGCAGAGCTTTTGGTACGACGAGGGATACTGCATCTTTGTGGCCCGGCTCCCGCTGCGCGAGATACTCCACTGGACCGCCAGAGAATTCACCCCCTCACTTTACCACGCCCTGCTGGCCCTCTGGCTCCCGTTGGCCGGATGGACCGAGTTCGCCGCCCGCTTCCTCTCCGTTTGGGCCGGAACACTGATGGCAGCCGGAATGATCCGCCTGGGACGCAACCTGCACTCGCGGTCAGCCGGGCTTTTGGCCGGTCTCCTGGCAGCCGTGTCCCCCTTTTACGTCTGGCACGCTCAAGACGCCCGCATGTACACACCCCAGGCACTCTTTGGCCTGCTGGCGACCCTCTTCCTGCTGCGGGCGCTCCAATCCCCGGCGCGGCGGAGATTGTGGGCTGGCCTGGCTATGGCGGACGCGCTGGCCCTGTACACCCACACGACCAGCGGATTCCTGCTCATTTTCCACGCCCTCGTGAGTTTGGCGGCTGGGATTTTATCGCGCCGTCCGACAGTTCTCAAACGAGGGGGATTCGCTCTCACCGGCGCGGCGCTGGCCTGGCTTCCCTGGCTGATCTATGCCCTGCCGTTTGTAGGTGAGAACGCCGGCTACTGGGCCGGTCAACTCAACTGGCAATTCGTCCTCTCCGGTGCGTTCCGGGGGTTTGTGACCGGCGGAATGATGGACGGAACGGCGGCGACGGCGGCACTGCTGGTATGGGGCGCTGCCTGCCTGGCGGGGGTTTTGCCAGACCTCGGAGGTTTCGGAAAACCTCCGAGGTCTGGAATCTTTCTGCTGGCCTACTTTGCCATTCCGGTCGCCGCGCTGGCGCTGCTGTTCCGAACTGTGCCCAAGTTCTCCCCCCGCTACCTGATCCTGGCCTCGCCCCCGCTGTTCCTGCTGTCCGCGATTGGCGTGGCGGAACTGCTGCGCCGCCCTGGAGTGCGCCGGGCGACGGGCGCGCTGCTCCTCGCAGCCCTGATAACGACTGCCGGGATTGGTCTGGGTAACTTGTACTTTGACCCTACCTTCGCCAAAGCGGACTTTCGCGCCGCCGCCCAGACGGTGCGGGAGCAAATGACCAGCGATGAAATCGTGCTGCTCGTGCCGGGCCACACCTTCCCCGTCTGGCAGTATTACTTTGGGCCAGATGATTGGGTGGCTCTCCCTGACGATCCCATCCTGGACGTACGACACATCCTCCACTACCGCAACACCATTGAGCCACTCAACGACGCGCTCGCCGGCCACTCCGGCGTCTGGCTGGTGGAATGGGAACCCTGGGTGGTGGACCCGACCGACCTGGTCGCCCACCTGTTGTCCGTATGGGTGACCGACACAGTCGCCCCCACAGGCCTGCGGCTGCGTCACTACCGATTGGCGAGCGGTGCGCTTCCACTACCCCCCTACCCTGCCGTCTCCCCGCCCGTGGATGCGTCGCTGGATTTGCCGTTGACCCTGGACGGCTGCGCCATCCCTGCACAAGTCCGAGGCGACGAAGATGTGCAGATCGGCTGCTACTGGCAGGCCCAAGGCGCTCTCCCGCACCACCTCTCCATCTCGGCCCGGTTGGTGGATACGTCCAACGTCGAGTGGGGGCGGGCCGACTCGGCCATCAGCGGCCCCTACCTGGTGGCCGGGCGTTGGCCGCTGAATGAACCGGTGCTGGGCCAATACAGTTTGCAACCGCTTCCCGGCATCCCGCCGGGCGACTTTTACACATTCCAACTGCGCGTCTACGAGCCGGACGGCACAGCGCGCGGCGCGGTCACCGTCGGCCCCGTGACCATCGCCCGCCCTTCCAGCCCCTTCACCGGCGCGATCTCCTCCACTCCCCTCCGCCTGGGCGGACTGGCCCTGGATGCAGTAGGCATCACGCCCCCACAAGCCCTGCCGGGTGAGGAGGTGCGGGTCGAGGCCGAGTGGCGCGTCACCGGCCCTTTCCACGAGCCGCGTCTGGCGCTTGAGGACACGAGCGACGAAATCTCCCTCCTCCCACAGCCCGGCGCGACCGCAGCCTGGCAGGTGGGAGACCGCTACCGCACCATCACCCGCGTCCCCATATCGCCGCGCGCCCTGGGCGGCCCGACGTACCTGTGGGCCATCTCAGGGGACGGAGAGATTCTGCTGGGGACGGTACAGGTGAACATAACCCGCACCTTTGCCCTGCCGGCGGACGCTCAACCGGCGGGCCATCGCCTGGGCAGCGGTATCTCCCTGGCGGGGACGCGGCTCGCAATCACTGGCGAGATGGTGCAAGTGATGTTATACTGGCGAGCCGATGATTTTGTGGAACAATCCTACACCGTCTTTCTGCACCTGGTCGGGCCGGATGGTCAAATTTACGCCCAGGCGGACGGGTTGCCCCAGGCTGGACGTCACCCCACCGACCATTGGCTGCCCGGCGAGATAGTGGCGGACCCGTACCGGTTAGAGATACCCGCCGACGCGCCCCCTGGCGAGTACCGGCTGCTGGCGGGGTTGTATGACCTGCTCACGTTAGAGCGGCTGCCCGTGACTGACGCCAACGGCAGCCCTGTGCCGGATGATGCGATCTTGATTGGAACATTCAGGTAGGGGCGACCCGCTGGGTCGCCCAAAGCACGAAAAGCGAGCTAGAGTGAAGACCAAGAACATACTGATCATAATCCTGCTGCTCTTTGTCGCCTGCGGCGCGATCTATAGCGTCGTCGTCCCGCCTTTTGAGGCCTCGGACGAAAAGTGGCACTACCCGATGGTCAAGTACATGGCCGACAACGGCGCGCTGCCGGTACAAGAGCCGGGCGTCGAGACCGCCTGGCGGCAGGAGGGCAGCCAGCCGCCGCTCTATTACTTTGTCGCTGCGCTGGCAACTTGCTGGATTGATACGTCGGATATGGGCGCAGTGCGGCATCTCAACCCCCACGTTGACCCCGGCGCCACCCCCGACGGCAACGTCAATCTGGTAGTCCACGACCCGGCACTGGAAACCTTCCCCTGGCGCGGGACAGTGCTGGCGGTTCACCTGATCCGCTTCCTCTCCGTGCTGATGGGCGCGGCGGCGGTCTATCTGACCTATCTCATCGCGCGCGAACTGCTGCCCGACCGGCCCGCGCTGGCGCTGGGCGCGGCGGCGATCCACGCCCTTACGCCAATGTATATTTTCATCTCCGCCTCGGTCAACAACGACGCCCTGGTGGTGCCACTGTGCAGCCTGGCGCTACTGATGCTGATAAAGTTGGCAAGCGGCAAGTATGCAAGTGGGCAAGTGGGCAAGTTTGCAAGTAGGTGTGTGGTATTGGGCGTGGTGCTCGGTTTGGCGGCGCTGACCAAGACCAGCTCGCTGCCGCTGACCGTTCTGACCGCGCTGGTCGTCGTGGCGCGGGCGCTGCGGCGACGCTCATGGCGCGAGTTCATCGTCGGCGGGCTGGCGACGTTGCTGCCGTTCCTATCCATCGCCGGGTGGTGGTTCTGGCGCAACCTGCAACTCTATGGCGACATCTTTGGCCTCGACACCTTTATCGAAATTCTGGGCCAGCGGGACGTGCCCGCCGACCTGGCTCAACTGTGGCGCGAGCGGTACAGCTTTGCCGCCGGTTACTGGGGCAACTTTGGCGGCCTCAACGTCCCCCTGCCAGCCTGGGCCTACACCGCGCTCAACACACTCGCCGTCGTTGCCGGATTTGGTTTCCTGCTCTTTCTCTTCCGCGCTTACGCACCCCTCCTCCCCTCTGCCCATCCGCTCCCCCGCCCCTCCGCTTCCCTGCTCCTCTGCTTTCTCTGGGGCCTGGGTGTCCTGGTTTCTTGGGCTAATTGGGCCTCCATCACCTGGTCCTCGCAGGGCCGCCTGGTATTTTCCGCCATCCAGACATGGTCGCTGCTGCTGGCGCTGGGAATCGCCGCCTGGTTTCCGCGCCGCTGGGGAGGCTGGGCGATGGCATCCTTTGCCCTGTTCCTGCTGATTCTGGCGGCGCTGGCTCCCTGGCTCTGGATCCGGCCCGCCTACGCGCTGCCAGAACCGTTGACCGGCGCGCAGATCGCCGCCATTCCAAACCCGCTGGATGATGATTTTGGCGCGACAATGCGCCTCTTGGGATACGACCTGCCAACGGAGGCGGTGGAGCCGGGCGGGCAGGTGGAAGTGACACTCTACTGGGAATCACTGGCCCCAACCGACCGAGATCACACCGTCTTTGTGCACCTGTTAGGTGAGGGCGATCTGCCGGTGGCGCAGCGGGACACCTTCCCCGGCCTGGGCCTGCTCTCGACGACGTGGCTGGAGCCGGGTTACACCTGGGCCGACCGGTACGTGATTCAATTGCCAGAAACCGCCTACGCGCCCGACCTGGCCCAGATCGAGGTGGGGCTGTATGACGGGGCGAGCGGCGAGCGGCTGCCCGTCGGCAGCGGCGACAACGTCCGTTTTGGGCGGATCGAGGTGCGGCCCCGGTCAGGCGACGTCCCCAACCCCATCATGGTCAACTTTGGAGACAAAATGGCGCTGGTGGGGTACGACCTGGATCGGCGGAGCTTGCGGGCCGGTGAGACGGTCACGCTGACTCTGTACTGGCGTGGCCTGCGGGAGATGGACGCCAACTATACCATCTCGACCCAGTTGATTGACCCGGCGCAGGTCAAGGCAGCCCAGCACGACAGTTGGCCGGCAGACGGGGCCGCGCCGACGACCATCTGGGAGCCGGGCCGCCTGGTGACGGACATCCATACGCTCGCCGTGGGGGACGTCCCGTCCGGCGTCTACGACGTGCAGGTGGTGGTGTACGTGCAGGAGGGAGAGGAATTTGTCCACCTGCCGGTCATCTCGCAAAAAGGCGAGATGCTCTCTAGTCATATTCTGCTGACGCGGGTGCGAGTGCAGCCTTGGGTGTCCGTCAAATTTTTGCGCCGGGTAGTGAATCTTGCCTGGGAACGCGGGCGTCCCCGCCCGCATGCGGCCAAGATGGCCGCGCTCCAATGACCGCGTTCCGATGACTGCCTGGG
>QMOE01000110.1 GCA_003648125.1 Chloroflexota bacterium | reverse complement strand
GACTTTGCCACTAATACAGCCGGCGGGCTTGAGCAATCGCCCTTTGTGTGGTACAATAGTAACGTACTATTCGCGGGATGCGATGTCCCGGCCCAAGTGTGATTCACTTCCCGTTGGCGTGAGGACAAGTTCATGCCTGCTAGTCCGCGATACAAAACTGAGCCACTTTTGTCAACCACTGTCTCATCTGCCTCCGATAGCGCCGGGGCGGCTGCTTGGCCGCCTGTGTTGTGTGCCGTCTGGTCGCAGTACTTACCCCCTTATTTACCCCCAGACCTCCCCCCCACACCAGAAAATCAGATCGCTGTGGCTGCGCACCTGGGCTCAGTGCTGGAAATCGTCAAGACTTACCTTCCCCGCCGTCTCGTCCACCAGTTGTTGACCAAGCCCTTCGACTTCGCTCAGGACAAGCCCGACGGGAGCGCGGAGCAGGGACAGATGATCGCGGGCACGCTGCTTTTCGCCGACATCAGTGGCTTTACGGCCATGGCCAACGCCCTGAGCTTCCCCGACAGCGCAGCCGGCTCGGCGGTGCAGACGGTTCACAAAGAGGGCGCGGAGGAGCTGACCGGCATTGTCAACGACATCTTCAGTACGATGTTGAAAGTGGTAGATGCCTGGGGCGGCGACTTGTTGACCTTCGGCGGGGACGCGCTGCTGATTCTGTTCACCGGTGAAGACCACCCCCTCGTCGCCGTCCGTGCTGCGCAGCAGATATTGGCGGCAATGAAACCCTTCGCTCGCACGGAGACCTCGCGCGGGGAGTTCTCCCTGCGGGTGCACATTGGAGTCAACAGTGGGCGCTTCCTGGCGGCGAGCGTGGGTCGCCTGTGGAGCACGGAGCAGGGTCCTACTGGCCGCGAGTACGTGGTCACCGGCCGGGCGGTGAACGATACTGCGCGGGCGGAGGCAGCGGCCGGGCAGGGACAAATCGCTTTGGGACCGGGTACGCTCGTCGCGGTGCGCGAGACACTCCCCGCGCCGGCTGTCTCCATCTTCAATGGCTTCGGCATCCTGGATGGTAGCAGCAGGGCAGCGATGGCCGCGTCTGTTCAGCGGGCAGAAGCTCTGCCCCGCATCACCTCATTGCCGGAGACGGTACAAGCGCTGGACCGGCTGACCCCTTACCTGCCGGTGGGTCTGTTGCCCAAGATCGTGGTCAACCCCGCGCAGCCGGAGATCGAGGGCGAACATCGCCTGGTCACTGTGCTTTTTGCCAATCTGTTGGGCATGAGCGAGATTGTGGAGGAGTTGGGGCCGGAGGGCAGCGACGAGGCAGCGGCCATCCTGGATCGTTATCTGAGCGCCATGCAGGAAGTAGTCATGCGCTACGAGGGCACGGTCAACAAGATGGACTTGTGCGACGAGGGCGACAAGCTGATGGTGCTCTTCGGCGCACCGCGTGCCCACGAGGACGACCCCCAACGGGCGGTTCGTGCCGCCCTGGAGATGCAGGAGGCCATCCGTCCTTTCCGTGAGGTGCCTACCCTGGCCGGAACCTTCTCCTTGCGACAGCGTATTGGCGTCCACACTGGAACGGTGTTCGCCGGCAACGTGGGCTCGGCGACGCGCAAGGAATACACGGTGATGGGCGACACCGTGAACCTGGCTGCCCGCCTGATGGCCGCCGCCGAGGTGGGCCAGATTCTGATCAGCCCTACCACTCGCCGCTACCTGGACACCAGCTTTGTCTGCGAGGACCTGTCCCCCGTCGTCGTCAAAGGTAAGCCTGAGCCGGTGCCCGTGTGCGCGGCCCTGGGACTGCGCCAGGACGAGGGGCTGACCCGCCGTGCAGCGCGCCACGGCCCCTTCGTCGGGCGCGTGGCAGAGTTGACGCGCCTCAAAGAGCTGGCCGGGCGGGTGCTGGGTGGGCAGGGACAGGTGGTGGCTATCGTCGGTGAGGCGGGGGTGGGCAAGTCGCGCCTGGTAGACGAGTTGCTCGCCCACGCCAGCGGGGTGGGGATGCAAGTCCTGCGCGGGGAGTGCGTCTCCTATGGCTCGACCATTCCTTACCTGCCGTGGATTGCGGTGCTGCGCGAGTTCTTCAACTGGCAGGCCGGCGATGGTCCACGGACACGCCGTGAGAAGCTGCGGGCTGGGTTGGAGGCAGTGGACGCCGAACTGGTGCAGTGGTTGCCCATCGTGGCCGGTGTGCTGGGCCTAGCCGAGCCCGACACGCGGCTCACTCGATCCCTGAATGCCCGGCTGCGTAAAGAACGCTTCTTCGACATCGTCGTCCGCCTGCTGCGGGCCAGGATGTGCCAGTCTCCTCTGCTCCTGTTATTCGAGGACCTGCACTGGGCAGACCCTATCTCGCTGGAGTTGCTGTTGCACGTCGCCCGCCACTGCAACGACGCCCCCCTTCTCCTTTTAGTCGTCCATCGCCCGGCCCTCGACCTGGTGGAGTGGAAAGAGCTAGGTCACTACACGGTGATTCAACTCAAAGAGTTGGATACGAAAGAGCGGGCCGAGTTGGTCAGTTCCCTGCTGAACCTGCCCGACCTGCCACCTGACCTGCGCGATATGATCCTGGCCAAAGCGCAGGGTAATCCCTTCTACATCGAAGAGGTAGTGCACGTCCTGGTGGACCGGGGTTACCTGGTGCCCGACGATGGGCGATACCAGTTGGTGGGCGAGCTGGCGGACGTCGAAATCCCGGATACTGTGCGCGGCGTGGTGATGAGCCGCATTGACAGTTTGGACGAGGGCAGCCGGAACGTGCTCAAGGTGGCCGCCTGTATTGACCGCATCTTCCCCTACTCTGTGCTCCGTGCCATCTATCCCTGGCCTGTTCTGGGGGAAGTTCTGCGCCGCCGGCTGGACATCCTGGAGCGGGTGGACCTGACCCCGCTGGAGAGCCCGGAGCCCGACCTGCGCTACCAGTTCAAGCATATCCTCACACAGGAAGTGGCCTACGAGAGTCTGAGCTACGCCCGCCGCCGTGAGCTACACGGTCGTGTCGCCTGCTATTACGAGGATGCCTACGCTGACCGTCTGGAGGAAGTCTACGACCTGCTGGCCTACCACTACGGCCGCAGCGAGGAGCGGCCTAAAGCATTGGAGTACACGCTCAAGGCTGGAGATAGGGCGAAGGCTGCTTTCGCTAACGATGCAGCCATCCGGTACTACCAGGAGGCGATTCGCCTCATCAAGCTGGGGCGGCGGCACACGACCAACGATCTTCAGTTAGCGAATACTTACCTCAATCTGGCCGACGTTCAGGCCCTGGTGGGCCAGTACGAGCGGGCCACTGAGAATTACCAGGCGGCACTGGGAGCGGGTGGGACGGCTCTATCGGCGGAGCAGCGGGCACGCATCCAGCGCAAAGCGGCTATGATTTTCGAGAAACGGGGGGATTACGATGCGGCACTGGAGGGGCTGCTGGCCGCCTGCGCGACGCTGGAGGCCGATCCGGCGGGCCGTATCTCGCGGCAGATGGTGCGCGTCCTCTCGGATCTGGGCAGCGTGCATACGCGCAAGGGTAACTACCAGGAGGCCATCCGCCTGGGCGAACGAGCGCTGGACGTTTTGGATCGCCTGGCCGAGGACCGCGAAACGTTGATCAGCGAGGGCTGGGTATACACTAACCTGGGGGTGGTGTACACTGTCCTGGGCGATTACCGCCGGGCGGAGGCTTTCTACGGGCGGGGGCTGCGCGCCCGCCAGCAGGCCGGTGACCTGTATGGGATTGTGATCTCTCACAACAATCTGGGCACCCTGGCGCGTTTGCAGGGCGACTACGAGCGCGCATTAGCGGCCTACCAGCGCAGTCTGGAGATGGCCCGCCGCATCGGGTACATCTACTTCGTGGCTATGGTCTACAACAATCTGGGCATCTGCTACCAGGGTATGGGGCGCTACGCGGAGGCTATTGCTCGTTATCAGGATAGCCTGACCATCTGTGAGAGAATCGGCGACCGGACGGGTATCGCCAATTGCTATACTAATCTGGGTATGGCCTATCATCACCTGGGCGAGTACGACCGCGCGCTGGATTATCACCGCCGCAGTTTGGAGATTCACCAGGCGACAGGACATTCCCTCTTTGTGGCCAACTCGCTGATCAACATCGCCGCCGTGCAGGTGGATCAGGGTGACTATCAGTCGGCTATCGCCGGTGCGCAGCGAGCGGTGGACATCCTGGAGTCTCTGGGTTCCAAAATGATTCTTTCGGAGGCCTGTGCAGTCCTGGCTCAAGCATACCTGGCGGCAGGGGAGGTGGATGCGGCGTTGCGCCACGGCGAGCGAGCCCTGCGGGTGGCCCAAGAGACGGGCAGTCATCACGACGATGGAGTTGCGCACCACGTCCTGGGCCGGGTGTACGCTGCCCGGGCTGCCGGCGAGGGAGGAGTGCAATCAGCCGCCGATGCCAGGGCGCACTTCGAGCAAGCGTTGGAATCCCTGCAAGGGGGCGGGGATCGGTTTGAGCTGGCGAAGTGCTGGCGCAGTTACGCTGAATTCCTCAAGATACAAGGGGATGACCGGGAGGCGGCGCGCTGTACAGAAGCGGCCTCGTGCATCTTCAAGGAACTGGGGGTAGAGTGAGATTAATTAAAGTGGAGAACCCGCCGGTTAGTATACCAAGCGCATTTGAGAAGTAAGCCGTGTTGCGTGAGGGTCACGTTTCACGAATCACGCAACACGCCTGGAAGGGTCAGAAGCACACATCGAGCCTGGCTTCGTTTTCATTGAATCAAATGGCACTGAGTATACACGGATAAAGGAGGTGATCAAACATGTCCCTGGAAGCAGTACAGATGATCATTGGCCGGGCGGCCACGGATGCGGAGTTCCGCGAGGCACTGATCGAGAACGCAGCTAAGGCGTGCAAAGACTACAACCTCACCAAAAAAGAACTGGCAGCCCTGGAGGCGCTAGACGCCGAGAGTCTGAAAGCCTTCGCCGGTACCCTGGACAAGCGCATCCAGAAAGGATACGGCATCGGGTTGGGCGTGTGAGGGCACGCATATCAGGACTTCTGCGCGGGGAGGTGGACAGTTACCTCCCCGCGTGCTATTCCAGGTTCTCCAGTTCAATGGGGTCCTGGCGTGGTTGACATTCCCCGCAGTACAACGCACCGGGCACCACCAGTGCCCTATGCTTCCCGTCGCGAGTGTGATATATATGCGTGATGCGCACCAGGGTCTGCGCGTGCTCCTTGCAGACGGCCCGCCCGCAGAAGCAGCATATCCCATGAGCCGGACGATCACATTTCCAGCAGTTCATGTCGCCAGATCGCTCCTCTCCCCATCCAGCGCAGCCAGGAACGCTTTCAAGCTCTCTGCCTGCGCCGCCTCCACCACCAACGTCTGCAGGAGGGTCGGGTCTTCGATCGTGCGAAGTTGCCTTCCCACCTCACCTGCTGCTGTCATGGAGAGGTCAAAACGTGTCCGCAGAAGATGGAGGATTGCCCCTCGCTGACCTTCGAGCACTCCCTGCTGGAGCCCCTGCTGGAGTCCCTGCTGAAGCCCTTCTTGAAGTCCCTCTTGCACAATTTCCCGATACCACGGTGACTCTCGTAGCACTACCATATTCCACCTCACTATTCTGCATACTTGCTCTGGGGTCACCACGAAAGGTGACAAGGTGAGGGAGAGACAAGGTGACAAGGTGATCCTCACCCTCTCGCAATAACCCATTGTTCTGGGTGCAGGATCATATTCACCAGTTTGCCCAGGATGTGGTCGTAGGCAGCGTACAGCTCACGTCCCAACGCCGCGTCAAGATAACCGCACTTCACCGCGAACTCCAGCCAGACTTGTGTCTCCGCCGCCTCCGCTTCGGAGTCGTTCAACTTACTCACGAATGCTGCCGCATAACGCCGCCTGCGCCAGGCCTCCGCTACATTCGCACACACCGACCGTGACGACCGCCGAATCTGGTCCGTCAGCGAATACGTCTCCGCTTTGGGAAACCCTTTCGTCAACTCGAAAATCCTCATGGCTGCCTCAAATGCCATCTGGTACACCTCAAGTTCCTGGTGTACCTTGATTCTTTTCCTCACCCTGTCTCCCCCTCTCCCCCTCACCTCACACCACTCCACTCAGGCCCAGCTTGCGACGAGTGTCTATCACCCGCCGGCTGCTCACCTGCTCCAGCCTGCGGCTGACCCCCAGGTTGCCCCGCACGAACACATCGAAGTCATGGCGGCTGAGACTTAGCACGGTTGCCCCTTCCTCCCCGCCGACCACGGTGGCGATGGGTGGTTGATCCAGCAGCAGGCCGATTTCTCCGCAAAACTCCCCCGCACTCAGGCGGGCCAGAATTTTCTCCTGGGGGCTGCCTCGCTCACCGATCACGACCAGCGTGCCCTGAGCGATCACGTAGAACGTATCACTGCGCACTCCCTGGGTGATGAGCACTTCGTCGGGCTGCACTTCGCGCCGTTGGAATTGATGGGCCAGCCGCCTGATCTGTGTATGGGTCAAGCCGGAGAGAATGGGCATCTGGTTCAGCAGGGACACGACCTCGGCGGCTTGCTGAACCTGGGCACCCAGTTGGAAACGGCTTTTCACCAGACGGTTGAAATCCTCCTGAGCCAAAACCAGTAACTCGCTGTCCACGGCGGCGCGGTAGGTGGCAGGGTAGGGTGCGCTATGCAGGAGCGCGTGTTCCCCGCAATAATCCCCACGGTGCAACTCGGCGATCAGCCGCTCCTCGCCCCGTTCGTCCCGCTGCCAGACCTCCACCTCGCCGAAACGCACCAGGAAGAAGCGGTCACCGCTCTGTCCCTGGCGGGCGAAGGCTCGGCCGGCTTTCACCCGCCGGGTGCGCAGCGCGGCAACGAGGGCCTCGATGTCGGCATCGTCGGCGTTGGCGAAGAGGGGCATGGCCCGCAGCAGATAACGATAGTCGCCGGCGGTGCTCTCGAAATCCTGGGAGAGGTCCGCGCCCCAGGAGGTGCGCTGCAATAGATGGCGGCTGAGCACCTCGCGTTCCTGCCAGGGCAACCCGTCGTGTGCCCCCTGGATAGCCCGCCGCAGGAAATGCCTGCCCGCCGAATCGTCCATCATGTCAATGGTGTAGCTCAGCATCTCTTCGTAGCGGGCGGCCTGGTCGGCAATGGTCATGCTATCCAGGGGCAGGGTGTCGCGGATTCGCCCGCGATCTACCATCACCCCCCAGTTGGCGGTGACGGCCGTCACGTC
>QMOE01000109.1 GCA_003648125.1 Chloroflexota bacterium | reverse complement strand
CGTAGCCGTAGGGCAGCAGGTAGTAGAACTCGCCGGTGGGGGAGGCGACCTGGTAGCCGTGCCCGGAAAAGTAGACGATGACCGTAGATTCGAGATTTGTTGATTCGGCGAGTGCGTCGAGGGCCGAGAGCATGGCGGCGCGGGTGGCCCGCTCGCCGGTGAGCGCGTGAACCTGGTCGGATGGGTAGGCGCAGCGGGCCGGGTCTTGCAGGATTTCGGCCAGGCCGGCGGCGTCATCCACAGTGTTGGGCAGGTCGGCGCCCGCGCCGATGATGAGGGCGTGACCCTGGTTGAAACTTGTCATTTTGCCTGTGTCCTTTCCTCACCAGGGGCAGACGTCGTCAATGTACAAATAGTCTCCGCCGATGATGAACGAATTGATCGGGCCGCCGTAGGCTTGGAGATTCCCTGGGTGGTAGTAGCCGAATTCGTCTGGGTTGCCGTAGACGGAGATTTGGACTCCGCCAATCGCTATGCCGTCCAGTTCAGCAAAGGCGTTAAAGTACACGCTCTGGCCGTTGATTTCGAGATTGTAGCTGCCGCCGCTTTCGTCAAAGCCGAGGGAGAGACCGGCGATAGAGCCGCCAAAATCAAAATCGAGGCCGGCGTAATTGACGTCCAACTCATTTCCTGTCCCACCTGCATTCCCGGAATCCCCAACGACCACCGACCCATCGCGCACGGTGATATCCGTGCCACGGCTCGTAAAGGTTTCATCGTAATACGAGTTATCTAGCGGTAGGTCGTCGAAATCAACGCAGGGCGGTGGCGTGGGCGATGGGGTGATACTCGGTGTGGGTGAAGGGGTAGGAGTCCAGGTAGGAGTGACTGGCGTCGGCGTGGGAGGCACGACGTCAAAGGGACATTCTGCCCCGGCTTCCTCGTCGCCATCGTCGAAGAGTACAGCCCAGAATGCATGGCCCCCGGATTGCAGGTTCTCGAAAGCCCATTCTATCTCCCAAACCTCCCCCGGCGCCAGCCACACTTGCTCAAAGATCGAGTCGTCCAGCCATATCTCTACCCGGCCCTCGATATTTGTCTCGACCAGAAGGATGGTATAGTCATCGTGGTCGTATTCCCGGAAGCAGCCGTCAACGAGTTCTATGCTGACCCAGGGTTCTTCCATCGGCGGGGCCTCCGTTGGCGGCGGAGCCTCTGTCGGCGGTGGGACTTTTGTCGGCGTGGGCCGCGATGTTGGGAATGGGGTCGCCGTGACTTGCACTACTGGCATCGGCGTGGGCCGGAGGAAAAAGTACCAGATTCCTCCCCCGCCCAACGCCAGCAGCGAGGCGGCGACGAGAGCGATGGCTCTCTTGACCAGGAACGGCGCACCAGAGGCCGGCGGGACCGTCGAGGGTGGTTTCTGAGGCGGCTTCTTGGGCGGAGCGGGAGGCCCTAGAAGGATATTCAGGTTGTGCTGGGTGATTGCAGCCCCGGCTCTGTCACCCAGTGCCTTCCGCAGACGGAGGGCCTTGATCAAGGTGGGGCGGGCGGTGGAGGTATTTCCCAGGCAGAGGGCGCGGGTGCCAAGTTGGTGCAGTGCCCAGGCTTGGACGCTTTGTTCCCCCAGTGCTTGCGCCGCCTGGAGGATCCAGCGTACCACTTGCGCCCAGGCGACCCAGCGCCCGCCCAGGGCTAATGCGCCTTCTGTCGCCCGTCCCAGGCGCACGACCTCCGCCCAGCGGTCGGCGCCGACCGCCCACTTTAATGTTTGCATGATAGCGTCGGCCTCTTCCAGCAGACGCCTGGGAGATGGTTGTCCTTCGGCCCAGGTGGTAAAGTGAGTCAGTGCCCGCTCTGCCCAGGGGGTCAGGTCCCACGTTTGCCGCAATGTCTGGGCCAGGTCGCCGGTCAGGCTGTAGCGGGGACTGTGGGCCTGTGCCATGCTCCGATGCTGTAGCGTTTGCAGAATAGGAGCGACGTTGGGGATTCCCGTTATCTCGGCCAGGTGTTCGGCGTGGGTGGGGGCGTCTACCATGGCGGCCAGCGATGCCAGCACGATTCGCTCCTGCTCCGAGAGCGATGCTAACACCTGCGCCGTCAACGTCGCAGTCGGGGAAGGGGACTGGATCCGACGGGTCACCTCGGCTAGCGTCAGGCTCTCTTCCCGCGCCATTGCCGTCGCCTGGAGGATACGCAGGGGGTGGCCTGCCAGAGCCGCGCACAGGTTCTGTGCTGTGGTTTGCTCGGGCGGGGTCAGGGGGCGATCCAGTTCCCGTTCTACTAGAGTCAGCGCGTCGTCCGGAGGCAGGCCGCCCAGCTCGATAGTTTGTCCTTCTCCCCACAGGCGGCGCTCCGGCGAGCCGAGCAGGAATGTGCACGCCGGCGCGATGTTTGTCAACGTCTCCACCTCGTCCCGCGCCAGGCCGACGTCATCCAACAAGACGAGCGCTCGTTTGTCTTGCAGGGCGTGCCGAATCTCGGCGTCGGTGGGTTTGAGGGGGACGTCGCACTCGTAAAAGGCGTTGTAGAGGGATTGCAATAGATCTTCCAGGGGCTGGTCGCGGGCCGAGAGATAGATGATGCCATCGGGGAAAGAATTGGCGGCGGGATGGTGGGCCAGGTGGCGCAGGAGGCTGGTCTTGCCCATCCCGGCCTGGCCGTGAAACTCGACCGGTGCAGCGGATTGGAACGCGGTGGTCGCAGCGCCTATCTCTGTCTCTCGATCCAGCAGGCCGGTGAAGGGGCGTGGAAGCAGCGAGACAGGGGTGGGGCGGGGGCTGATCTTGGGTTTTTGCTCCGGCATAGCGACGTTGACCACACCGCCGTGTACGTCGCCGATTTGGAGGATGTTGTTTCCGATGGCGAGTTGGCCGCTGACGCCTCCTTCGATGTGCACCTCCGCGTCTTTGAGTGGGATGGGGGGCGGGGTTGGCGGAGCCGATTTGGCGATTAGGGGTTTTCCGCAGCGCGGGCAAAAGCGTGCTCCCGGTTTGGTGGCTGCTCCACAAGAGGGGCAGACGATGGTGCGGGGCGGTGTGGATGGAGCAGCCACCAAGGTTTGCCCACACTGCTTGCAAAAGCGTGCTCCCGGCTTGACGGCGGCCCCGCAGGCGGGGCAAGTGGTGGCAGAGGGTGACGATGGTGTGAAGGGGGGCGTCTGTAATGCCTGACCACACCGCCGGCAGAAGCGGACGCTGGAACGGTTTTCAAAGCCGCACTTGGAGCATTTCATCGGGCCTCCCCGGACTTGGAATTGAGCGGGCAAGGTTCTAGCTCGTTGTGCCTGTTATGTCGGTCTTATATGGAGCGATTGTGCTGTAGCCCAAGTTTCCATACCTTGCGGGGCTGGCGCGATATGGAAATCGCGGCTATGTTACTTGTCTACTTGTTACAGATACTTGCCCACGACAAGTGCCAGTTTCTCCTTTGTCTCCGCCGGAATCAAATCCCGCTGCGTGATGAGCGCCGTTGCCAGCGCGGAGCCACACTCGCAATCCCGCTCGGCGGCGGCCAGTTTGCCCATCAGCCCACGGAGGGCTTGTTGGGCCAGGGCGGTGTTCTGTTGCAGCACGCGGATGACAGCCTCGACGCTGACTGCTTCCTCCGTCTTGTGCCAGACGTCGTAATCGGTGACGTGAGCCATCACCGCGTAGCACATCTCCGCCTCACGGGCCAAAAATGCCTCTGGGCTGGTGGTCATGCCGATGATGTCCATGCCCCAGGCGCGGTAGGTGTGGCTCTCCCCCTTGGTGGAAAATCGGGGGCCTTCGATGGTGACGAAGCGTCCGCCCCGGTGAACCGTACTGCCGGCTTCCTCCACCGCATCGCCCACGAGGGTCGAGAGGCGCGAGCAGAAAGGCTCCGCCACGCCGACGTGAGCTACCAGCCCGTTGCCAAAGAAGGTGTGCTCTCGCTTTTTAGTAAAGTCGAATAACTGATCAGGGATGACGACCTCGCCGGGGTGCAGGTGCTCGCGCAGGCTGCCGCAGGCGGAGATGGAGATGACCTGCTCGACGCCCAGCGTTTTGAGGGCATAGATGTTGGCCCGGTAGTTGACCTCGCTGGGCGTGGTACGGTGACCGTGTCCGTGCCGGGCCACAAAGGCGACGCGCACTCCTTCCAATGTGCCAATGGTGATGGCGTCGGACGGGTCGCCGAAGGGGGTGGAGATGGCGCGTTCTTCGACATCTGTAAGCCCTTCCATCTGGTAGAGGCCGGAGCCGCCGATGACGCCGATGCGGATGGGGGATTTTGGATTGGTGTTCATTGGGTTCTCCTGTGTTGCAAGTTGTGCAGTGCGTCCTTAAAACTCGTCGGGTGGAATCCGCTGAATATCGCTGACATGATCAAAGTCTTTATCGGTGGTGATGATATTCTGAATCTGATAACGTTCTATCACTGCCAGGTGAATCAGGTCTCGGGGACCCAATGCGGAGTATCGTTCTGCCAGCCTTCGAGCTTGCACGATATCGGCATCCTCAACAGGCAGGATGTGTCCTAGCATAAGTTGATGGAAGTGGTCAAAGATAAGAAACCCCTTTTCGTGTTGATTGATGTGCAAATAGCGATAGAGAATCTCCTGGAACACCTCAGTGTTGGTGACTGCGTCTAGGTCACCCATAGCGATGGCGCGAATCACGCGCTGGCAAGGTTCTCTCAGGGGATGCGAAACGCCGGCTGCATACATAGGCACATTTGTATCTATAAATACTTGGCCTATAGTCATTCTCTTACTCCTGCATGTGAGCTTTTGCGATCTCTTGTTTCATTGTCTCCCAATCTGCCACAGGAGCCTCAATGTGGAACAACGCCTCTGCTGCTTGCAGGCGGAAGTTTGGTTTCTCGTCCAGCAGAAACTTGATAGTCTGGAGAATTAACTGGTCAACTGAGATTTTTCGTTGTTGTGCTTTTTCCCGTAGCATGTGCATTGTGTGGGGTTCTAAACTGATTTCCAAACGTTCAGACACTCTTTCCATCGCTAGCCTCCAATCGGGATGCAGGTTCCTGGCACTCTTTCATTGTACCCTATTTGTTCTATCTTTGCCAGTGAGCGCGATAGACCACCATTATCTCGCCGCCGGCGATAGTGTTGTGTTCCAGCGTCACCCGGTGTACCTCCTCCATGCCGGGGTGGGCGGCCAGGCCGGGGAACCAGTTGGGAAAGATGATGACGTAATCCACCCCTCGCGCGGCCATAAAGTCAACCAGCAGCGCCTCTCGGTCGGGGGAGCGAAGGAGCGGGATGACCTCCGGCGTGATCAGGCCTGCCAGGTCTACCACCGGCCGCTCAGAGATGTAGGTGATGGCGCCAATGTCGTTGAGGGCCAGGATCGCGTCTGGCGGGGTGTTCTCTGCCACCCAGTGACCCAGCGCGACGTGCATCTGGTTGATGTTGCCCACATTCTGGGCGTATTGGCTTGCCATCGTTGGCAGTCGCCAAGCGGTCCCGACGACGACGAGGAGGCCAATCAGCACAGAACCCAGATTTTTTCCGAAAAACCCAGGTTCTCTCCACCCGCGCCGCCGCAGCATCCGCTGCGCTTCCAGCAGCCCCGCCAGCGCGATGACCGCGTTGACTGGGATGAGCGGCATCAGGTAGCGCCCGTGTTGGTAGAGAACGGCTCCTATGAAGGCATAGACCAGCGGCAGCCCCGCGCTCCACAGGCTCAAGAGAGGCGCGCGCCTGAGCAGCACAGCCAGCCCCAAGACGTAGAATGGCAGCAGGAGGGGATTATCCAGGATCAAGTAGCGCGCCCACAAGCTCAGAAAATCGAGGTCAAGACTGTGGTTGACGGTTGCTTTAGCGTGGTAAGTGTTGGGGAGCAAGTGGCCGCTGGTGCGGAGGGAGAATATGAGGTAGGGGGAGACGATGGTCGTAAAGAGGAGGATAGGGAGAAGGAGGTGGAAAACGTGAAGCTTGAAGCGGGAGGCGTGAAGCGTGAAGGTGAGCAGGGAGAGGGCAAAGAGAAAGTAGCCTTCGGGGCGGGCAAGCGCGGCCAGGCCAAAGAGCGCTGCAGTGCGCAAGCGATAGCGTCCGGCGCGGGTGTCGTGCAGGTGGGCGGAGATGGCCCAGAGGCTCAGCGCGGCGAACAGGCAAGTCTCTAGCGCCGAGAGGCCGGCCCACGCCATCCGCCCGTTGAGCGCGACGACCGCTCCGGTCAGCCACGCGGCCCCGCGATTACGTGTGAGTTGCCTGGTCAGTGTGTATGTCGCCGCCAATGTAGCCAGGAAGCAGGCTGCGCTCAGTAGTTGTCCGGCGAGGGGAGAGTCGCCGCCTACAAGGTACATCCCCGCCAGCAACACGGTCCACAGCGGCGCGGTTGAGCCGGACGTCGGTTCGCCAGGGTTGAAGGAGAGGCCGTCGCCCCGCGCCAGGTTGCGGGCGAACTGGAAATGGATCCAGGCATCGTCCAGCGGCACGCCTCCTTGCCCGCCGGTGAAGCGGTAGGCGCTGAGCGCAAAGATGCCGAGAGCCAGGCAGCCAATGAGCAATAAACTCGCCAGGCTCGCTGGCTCGCTCAATCGTCGGCTCACGTTGCTCCCCTGTACATGCCTCCATCCACAAGCAGGCTGACTCCGGTGATGTAGGAGGCGGCCTCGGAAACGAGGAACGCGGCGGCGGCGGCGAACTCCTCTGGCGTGCCCATCCGTCCCAGCGGGATGGCAGCCGCGACTTTGATAGCTTCCTCCTCCGGCCTGGTTCCATTGCGCGCGGCCCGGTCGCGCAAGAGTTGATCTACCCGTGCGGTGCGGGTCCAGCCGGGGCAGATAGAGTTGACCCGGATGCCGTGGGGAGCCAGTTCGTCGGCCAGCGTCTTGACCAGCCCCGTCACGCCCAATCGTAGACTGTTGGAGAGGATCAGGTTGGGCAGCGGCTGCTTGACCGTGATCGAGGTCATCGTCAGTATAGAACCTCCGCCCTGTTCCTTGAACACCGGGACGGCGGCATAGCAGAGGCGGACTGCGCTCATCAGCGTCAACTGGATGGCGGCCTCCCAATCGTCGGGGGTGAGATCGAGGAACTGTCCCGGTGGCGGTCCGCCGGCGTTGGTGACGAGGATGTCCAGCCGTCCAAACCGTTCGACCGTGGCCTCGACCAGCGTGCTCGCGGCTGTGGGGTCAGAGATGTCGGCCAGGATTGTCAATGGCTCGCGGCCTGTTTCTGCTTCAATCTCGGTTGCTGATTTGCGTAGCGACTCCCGGCCTCTG